>CACZNZ010000263.1 GCA_902782625.1 uncultured Lachnospiraceae bacterium
AAACACATAAGAGGTCACGATGACATGTGAAGCGCCTTCCCGAAGAAAGTCTTCTACATTCTCCGGATGCATTCCGCCACCGATCATCAGGCCGTTCGGGTATGCCCGCAGGGCTTCTTTCGCCTGCATTACATTTTCCTCATAATACTTACTGCCGGCAGGATTGAGCAAAATGATATGCCCTCCGGGAAGACCGGCTTTTTGATAGAGCCTGGCATAGTAAGCGCCTCCTTTGTCGGAGACATAATTGTCTCTGGCATAATTCCCCTGGTCTGTCAGACTTCCTCCTACAATCTGTTTTACCTTTCCGTTATGAATATCAATGCATGGTCGAAATCTCATGGTTTTCCTCCTGATTTCCTTTTCGCACACTGTCATAATAATTCAATAGTTTTTCTTTATATGCGGCAAATGCGGAAGGAATGGCATAATCATTCTCTATCATGTCTATGTCAACCTCCGTCCATTGTTCTTTCTCAAATAATTCCCTGTCGGGATTCTCTGTCTTGATCAGATAGCCCTGCATTTCCCATTCGATATGGGTGAAAACATGTTTTTTAGGCCCCAGTTCCTTTACCAGTTTTCCCTGAAAATGTTTGCTCTCCATCCACCTAAGAACACTTTCCGTTGTTGAGGCACCTTCATAGTTCGGGAATTCCCAGAGACCTGCCAGGAGTCCGTCTTGTGCTCTTTTGTGGAGAAATACTTTGTCCTCCCAGAGGATGACCAATACAGAAAGTTTTTGTTTCCTGCGCTTTTTTTTGGGTTGTTTTATGGGATAATCCTGGGGAGATCCTTCTTTGCAGGCCATACATATATTCTCCCACGGACATCTGTCACAGACTGGGGCTCCATTGGGGAGGCATACTGTTGCTCCAAGATCCATCAGAGCCTGATTAAAATCCCCTGCATGATGATCCGGCAGGATTTTTCTGACTTCTTTCCTGACTGTATTTTTTACTGTTGTCGATGTAACAGGCTCTTTTAAGGCAAGAATCCTCGAGAAAATGCGCAAGACATTTCCATCAATTGCCGGTTCTGGTTTTCCATAGGCAATCGATGCGATTGCTCCTGCCGTATATTCTCCGATTCCTTTTAACTGACGCAATTTCCTGATATCGGAAGGAAGTTCTCCTCCATAGTCCCTGATTACTGAGCATGCTGCTTCTTTCAGATTTTTTACTCTTCTATAATATCCGAGTCCTTCCCACAGTTTCATCATTTTTTCTTCTGAAACCTGTGCCAGGGATTGTATGTCAGGAAGTTCATCCATCCACCTTTCGTAATATGCCTTTACCGTCTCTACACGTGTCTGCTGCAACATGATTTCAGAGATCCAGATATGATAAGGGGTTGGTTCGCTCCGCCACGGGAGGATCCTTGCATGATACTGATACCATGAGAGCAGGGCCCGCTCCATGCCCGGCTGCAGAATCTGAAGCGGGGCGCATATTACTTTCCAGTCATCGATCAGTCGTTCCAGAGACCAGGCGGCATTCGCAGGACTGGTGGAAGGAAGTTTTTCTGCCTCCACGCTTGTATTATTGAAAATATAGCGCTGATAGTAACGAAAAGACGTGGCACCATTACAGTAGATTTTTGTGATAGGTGCATGGTCAAGAATAGGGCTTATATCATTTGCCACAACATTTTTTATACTGCTGTCCGAAGACCCTGTGATCTCACAGCTGGCAATTGTATCCCACAAGGCGATATGATTTCTGTGGAGCATATCCGCTTTCTCTTCTGTCGTTTCAGGAATCTTTTCTCCCAGAATCGCCGCAAGCACTTTCCAGAATCTGTTTTGCGGATGGCCATAGAAAAAAGCACTTTCTCTGGATTTTACGGAAGGGAAACTGCCCAGTATAAGAATTCTGGAATCTCTATCATAAAGCGGTGGAATCGGATGATCGATTCTCTGTCTTTGTTCCATAATATATCCTTTCGGTTCAAGACTTGCGTCTTCGTCATCTGATAAAAAAAGCCGGCCCTGCCGGACCGGCTCATCGTTAAAATATCTCGTATTCCTTGCCATGTTTATTCAGCCAGTTTCCACATTCACGATACTCCGGCATTACTCTTTCCACTTCTTTCCAAAAGTCTTTGGAATGGTTCATCTTTTTGAGATGTGTCAGCTCATGGACAATAATATAATCAATAATCTCAACCGGCAGCATCGCCAGCTTCCAGTCAAACTTAAGGTTCTTTTTACGATTGCAGCTTCCCCACAGCGTCGCCTGGTTTTTAATATCGATATTGCGGGCAAAGACTCCCGGCGGGCGGATCGGTGAACGAAGCATCTTTCCTGTAATTCTGACCGTATTATACTCAAGCTGCAGCTTCTTTGCAAAATATTTTACTTTTTTAAGAACGAGTTCCTCCGCACATCTACGGTAATACCTCATCACACAATATCTTATAAAAGCCGGATCATCATTATCTGTACGGATGACCAGACATCTTCCCACCTCAGGATGTTTTTCGATAAAGACTCCTGTCCCTTCATAATCGTCCTGGAACCGGACCCGTAGAGTCAGATCCATATTCCCCAAAAACGGAAGTTTGAGCCCGCTGGCATATACAATCTTTCCATTATGAAGATCCAGTGTGATTGGGAGCGCCTGATGATTTCGAATCCTCTTTTTCTCATACTCTCTGATAATCTTAGACTCATGAAGGGTTATATAGTTTTTGATCATCTCTTCTGTCATACCGATGGGGACCTTCATATCAATTGTCAAATCATTCATGATCGTCAAATCGATCATTCGCGTATTGACAGAATGTGCATGAATCGTAAGATCTCCGCCTTTTCGCGGAATCACATATCTTGACATTGCTGATCCTCCTTTCCGATAATCTTAGAACAAAAACAAAAAAACTGTTATTTAAAAGTATAACTCTTTTTTTCTTCTTTTTCAACACTTTCTTTTCGATAAAAAAATAAGACCATGATGAATTACTCCATCATGGTCTCTTCTTTATCAGATTAGTCAACAATATAAGGCATCAAGGAGATATGTCTTGCTCTCTTGATTGCTACTGTTAAAGCTCTCTGATGCTTTGCGCAATTACCAGTGATTCTTCTCGGTAAAATCTTGCCTCTCTCAGAGATGAATCTTCTAAGACGTGCAACATCTTTATAATCGATCACTGCGTTCTTATCTGCACAGAATACGCAAACTTTTTTTCTTCTGCGGCCGCCTCTTCTTCTCATCGGAGCGTCACCGCGGTCTCTTCCGTATGCCATTACTATTACCTCCCAAAGTCTGTTGTTCTAAATAAATGGCAGTTCATCTTCGATGCCATCCGGAATGGTCATAAACCCGTCCGTGCTGGCCTTATCGGGATCCGGTCTGCTCTCAGGCTGCTGTGCCGGAACTTCCTGTGCCGGAGCACTCGGCTGCTGATAACTCGAGGAATTATAATTTGAAGCAGTGGCTTTGCTTTCTGCAAAATCCTGCTCTTCCACGATTACATCCGTGGTATATACTTTATTCCCTTCCCGATTCGTATAACTGCCCGTCTCAATCCTGCCGGAAATCACGATCTTTGTACCCTGTTTCAGATACTTCTCAGCGAACTCACCCTGTCTGCCAAAAGCAACACAACTGATGAAATCCGCCTCAGGACCGCCTTCTCTTTTGAATCTTCGGTTAACTGCTAAAGTATATCTTGCGACGCAAGTTGATCTTTCCCCCTGTGAATATCTGATATCAGGGTTCCTGGTCAATCGGCCCATCAAAACTACTTTATTCATGCAATTCCTCCTAATTGATTACCTATGCGTCCTGTCTAACGCATAAATACCTGATCACTGGCTCCATGATTCGAACACGGCGTTCAATCTCTGCCGGACAATCACTTCCTGCATCGAACTGGATGAAATAGTAATAGCCCTCTCTCATTTTCTGAATCTCGTAAGCTAATCTCTTCTTACCCCATTCATCGACGTTAGTAATCTCTCCACCGCATCTTGTGATCAATTCTTTGACCTTCTCAACGGCATCTGCTCTAGCGTCATCTTCGAGTTTTGCGCTAATAACCACTGCTAATTCATACTTGTTCATGGTCATCTGCACCTCCTTCTGGTCTTAGTGGCTCTTCCTACAAAAAAGAGCAAGGAAAATTTACGCTACAGTTGGATATTCTATCATAGAGCTTTCAAAAAAACAAGTTCCAATTCTAAATTTCTTTTTCATCCGTTTCAGAGGATGAAAGATACCCCCGAAAGTTCTTTTCAATCAGCTTTCTGGGTACCATAACCTGTCTGCCGCACTTACAGCATTTCAGTCGAAAATCCATCCCCGTTCTTAAAATCTCCCATTCGTTAGCTCCACAGGGATGTTTCTTCTTCATCCTGATTACTTCGCCGATTTGAAAATCTTTTGCCATGATATCTTCCTACTTTCCATAAAAGGGCTGCACATACTGCTGCCAGTCCCGCCACTGCCCAGCTGGGAGCAATCACAACTCCATCTCCCAACGCACCGGCTTTTTGGGACTCTGATTTCACAATCGGCAGAACCATGCATTTCCCGGAATCTCCGTTAATGTCCGAGTCAGTTTTGTTCCCTGCCTCATCCCAGGCCTCATAACGGACATACATCATCCCCTGCCCTTTGGGCAGAGCAACCGTGGCAGTGTGCATCTCATCAAAATCCTTCTTTTCCAGTATTGTAACCTCTTTTTTAGGATTGAGCAATCCCTGCTTTACCGTAATCCGGACTTTCTTGAGCACAGTATTGTCTGTAGCCGTAACCCGGAACAGATTTCTATTCTTACTGTAGACAGTCTGTTCCAGTCCATCCATGTAAACTGCCGGAGGCGTCTGATCTGCGACAAATATGATTGGACATTTTCTGATCTCATTGTCCGTCGTCACCATCATTTGCCTGCCATTGTCTGACCGATCATATTCCTGGGAATGAATCAGTATCCGATACTCTCCGTCTTCCCCGAAAAGTTCTCTAGGCAGAACACAGACCGTTTCCTGCCAGAAACGATAGGGGCCAGATTCATCGTGGACAATCCGACGTCTGATCCTGTATTGGTCCCTGGACAGTTCTATTCTTTCTTCCCGGTTCCTGATCATGACAATCTGAAGATGCATCCGGTTGACACTGTACATACGGAATCTTATCTCCTGGTCTTCTTTCAGATATGAGCCATTTTCAGCTATACTTCTTGCATCATCCCATTGGAATACCGCCCCGTTTCTGTTAACCCGAAACAAAATATGATTTCCTTTTTTTATGCTGTTCCCCGCTAAATCCTTTCCTGTCAGCACCAGCTCATACACCCCATCCGCATTCTTTTCATCGGAAAATGAATCCCACCTGAACCGATATCCTTCTTCTATCTTTTCTGTCGAAGAAGGAAGCATCTTTTCTGCCTTCCGATCCATTCTCCTGATCGTTGCGTGAAGAGAAGAGGTGTCCAGGTTTTTGTCTGTACAGTCCAGGGCCGGAACAAAATGTTTATGATAGGTTTTACCGGCTCTCAAGGAACTTTCAGAAATCTGTGGCTGCCTGGTATCAATGACAAATTTCCTCTGTCCCTGAAAAACACTTTGATTGCCTGCGAGATCCTTGCACGAAAAACTAATCTCATACTCTCCATCTTCCTGACATTTTGCATAGAAAAAAGAGTCCAGATTGCTCTTTTGAAGCGGGATCATCTTCTTTTTCTTTCCATTACGAAACCTTACTTCCAGCCTTGTCTGTTTGGGATCCGGATGTGCCTCTTTCAGTGAAAAAACAAGACGTTTCGGCTCGGAATAGTATTTTTCATGCACCGCTGCCCTGCCAGGAATCTCGACCTTTACTAAAGGAAGCGTCTGGTCAATCGTGAAAGTCTCTTCATCATGCCAGATTGTCTCATTTCCTGCTTTATCTCTCACCGTCAGTCCGAGATTGTAATCATCTCCATCCTTCAGGAAATGAACCTGGCATTGGTTCACGCTGCCTGTCTTTATCCAGGAGTCAATCGAGTATCCATCTCTGTTCCCCTGAATCTTCCACTGCACCAGATCCGGATCAAAATTTGTCTCCTCTACATTTATGATCGCAGTCCTGACTTTCTGAAAGTATTTGCTTCCGTTTTCATCCTGAGACTCGTATCTTACATTAATGACTGGTTTTTTCGTGTCCGCAACTACTACGCTATTCTGGATAGTCTTTGTATCTGTATGTCCGGCATTATCCGTCAGATACCCTACGATCGCAAGCTGCTGTCCATCGATCCCGGATAATTCATCAAGAGCAACCCGAAGTGTCAGCCTTTTTTTTAATATAATATTATGATCATTCTGTGGCATTCTGTATTTTTTCGAGAGCAGCTTCCCTCCCCCTTTTTTCTCTAAAGCCAGTTCAATCTCTTTCAACCCGGAGACTGTGTCTGTAAAAGTTCCTTCTATCGTAAAATTTTTACGGTAATATATTTCGTGTCCTGACAGATCTTTGCCCGTCGGTTTCGTAGCTTTTAACACAATACGGCTCGATGTCTCATGGCTGTCATCACTCTCTGAAATCATCCCTGCAGACTTTACCACCTGACTCCTGTTGCCACAACAATCTATTCCGAGTACGGATACAAAGCCCTTAAAATCATTCTGTTCCGGCCAAAGCCATACTGACCACTCGGCGAGATTCGAAACTGCTGTCTGGACTGTTTCTTTTTTCCCCTGCTCTTCTTTATCACAGAATTCATACTCCACCCCGGAAACCCCACTTACTTCATCCCGTAGTGTCACCTGCAGATAAATCTTTTCCCGGGAGAAATAACTATAGTCTTTATGCCTGATAAACAAAGGCTTTGCTGCCTTCCTGTCTTTGTCTTGCCGCAGAATAATATCTCCGCTGTCTCCTTCAGCAATGGAATATATGATTTCGGGTCCGGTTCTGTCATAAACCAATTTCTTTTGATAACTGCATTCCTGACCCGCCCTGTCTCTGATCTGAAATGATATCTTATGAATCGCTTCTCTTTCTATCTGGAATTCCGTCTCATAGACCGGAATACTGTTTTCCTCTCCTATGTTCCTCCACCTCAGTTTGTAGTCCTCTTCTGTCAGTGTTACTTCTGCCTTTTTTTGTCCGGCATAAAAGAGGCTGTCACGAAAATGTACTTCCTTCTCTTCAAAATGTTTTTCTTTGACACGGACTGTGAGCTTTGGCATCTGATCCGTCATCTCATTGTCTTCAAGACGACTGCCATTACAGAGAACTTCGCTGATCAGAGGCGGTGTCTGATCAAAGATCAGCCCGGACTTTTCATAAATGCCATTTACCACTTCTTCTCCTGTAAGAGCATTTCCATACTCATCATGACCTGATATCTTTATGCCAAAATCACCTTCCCTCAAAAAGATGATCTCACACTGATGCATATCTCCTTCCTGTCTCCACGGTCCTATATCCCACCCGTCTGGGCGGTCTGCATTACCGCTTTCGTCTGTAATATCTATCTCCACATCTTCATAGGACAGATTTTCCTCTCTGATTCCGATTATAATAAGGCTCTTAGAGTTCAACAGTCTCTCTCCATTTTCCATCTCAGAAACTGCTTTATATTCCACGAACAATTCCGGATCTGCGCAGTCTTCTTTCTCATAAACACCGGTTTCCTCCGCGCTTATCCCTAAAGGCAATATCAAAAAGAATATGATTCCTATAAGCATACCTTTTTCATATTTTCTTTTCAGATGATGGATTTCTCTCTTTTCTTTTCTCCCGGACAAAATGTCTATGGCCATCGGAATCCGGGCTGTCAATCCATATAAAAAAGCTGCTGTGATCAGTATGAGCAAAAGACCCCATGCCAACTTCTCTGCTCTGCTTAACAATGCTATCTTTCTGAACATCTCCGATTCCCACTGATAATGCATACACTTCCCTCCTGTTTCATCCTTGATACTACGTACTGTGATAAAGCTGAGAAATCAGTTTGATTCTTTCCCTGGTATCTTTGATCAGTTCTTTCAGTGTATCCATCTGGCGCCTGCTCATGTATTTCTCCATACAGCGCCATCTTTTTTTCTCTTTAATTTTTGTAAGTTCCTGATATAAATCCTTTGCAGGAATTCTCTCTTCCAAAAAGTCCTGAGCATATATGCCTAGCTCCAAAACGACTTCTGTCGAGATCATATAAATCCCCTTTACCTCTTCTGATCCGGGATGCTCCGGAAAATCGCATTGATTCATCTGTATTACTGTTTTTAAAAGGTTTCTGTAATTGATATCTTTCTTTCCTGTGGAGATAGTATTTTCTTCAGTATATTTTATATAATAGACTGCAGCTTTTCGATAAAGTGCGGCGTGCCTTTTCATTTCCTGATCCATCTGACGGTACTTTGCATTTTCCACCTCCCTAAACCATCGCACAGATTCCTTCTTGCCTGTTTTCCCTCCTAGCTGAAAAAAATATCCTGTGCCTATGCGATAACAGATTCTGGCATATTCCTCTTTTGAAAGGCAGTCCATGGCAGGTCCCTTCTCAGTGTCTGTTGTCAAAAGGTTTATCAGGATTACGCTGTTTTGTTCTGTGAAAGTATTGAGATCCATATAATAATGGATAATCTCCTCATAGATTTTTTCTTCATCTGGAAGCAGTTTTAGCGCACACATAAAGTCAGCCGCTGCACCTTTTATTGTCTGGGCATGGCTTGCTCTGGTGATATAAGTCCTGGCCAGTTCATTCTTTAATTGTCTGTGATGAATCCTTATTGTAAAAATTACGCCCGCACTGCAGAAGATTGCTCCTAGCATGAACAAAAAAACAAGGAGCTTTCTTTTGGATTCCAGGATTTTTTCATTTCTGTTTTGGTATACTGTTTCCAGACCATAGAGCATCTCATAGCAGTTCAGATATCTGTCAGATGGATCGGGCGCAGTTGCTTTCGCCAGTACCTCTTTAAGCTCTTGCGAAACATCCTTACGACATAAAGCTAACAGATCCTTTACACGCAAATCCCCTCCGGGCCCATATCCGGTAAGAAGGCAGGCCAATGTCATCCCAAGGCTGAATACATCTGTTCTTTCGTCAAGAGGACTGTCCAGAATATATTGTTCCGGTGCAGCATAACCACGGGTTCCCATCTGCATGGTAAACAGAACTCTTTCTTTGGGTCTTTTGAAAGCAGTACCGAAATCAATCAAAACCAACTCACCTGTAGGTTTCCTTATAATATTAGAGGGTTTCATGTCCAGATACAGAATGGATCGATCATGCAGATAAATCAGGATTTCACATAGCATCTTTCCTGTCTGTATCACCTCTTTTTCTGAAAAACATTTCCTGCGTCCCAATAGTGTCTGCAGATTCTCTCCTTGTATATATTCCATAACAATATAGACGTTTCCGTTTTCTTCCATGATATCCATCACTTCGGGAATGCCGGAATGATGCATATCTTTTAACAGTTCAGCCTCCTGCATCAGCCGTTTCCGGGATATCAGGCAGTTTTCAAACCCTGCCGTTCGGACCTCCTTGATGGCACGTACTACATCAAGTCGTAGATGCTTTGCCTTATAGACGGTACTCATCCCGCCTTCTCCCAAAACCTCCAGCAACTGATATTTCCCACCCAGGATATATCTGTCTTCCTTCATCATAATTTTATATCAGGATCAGACGATCCCCATTTTTTATTCCGTTTTCCACCAGAGTCCACTCCGGTCTTAAAAAAACCTCTCTTTGCTCATCTATCAAAAGGAAGTTTTCTTCCTCATCTTTTAAAATGCAGTGTTTTTTTGCGGCAATTGTCCGGATCACTTCTTCTATCAGCTGAGCTGCGATACAGTTTCCATCCAGGCAGAATTCGTAGGATTCTCCCCACAATGCCACGAGTATATCAACATAGATCATCTGTAGTCACCTCCGGAATCTTCATTTCGACCGGCACCCCGTTCCCGCAAAGATAATATCCTCTTGTCGGATCTTCTGGCACGCTTTGTACAGGCAGCTCATTTCCCACAAAGGGGTGTGCTCCCGAAAGATGCCCCATATGAATACCTGTTTTGTAAGAACAATAGGTATGATACGCCGGATAACTATCCATCAAAAACTCATTTTCTTCATCAGCCCATGCGATAAAATGCAGTCCGTATTCCTCTCCTTTCTCAAACATATTCTCCACAAATCCGCTCATGTTGAACTTACTATTATAAACGTAATCCAGAAATATACTCATTTCTCCGATGAAAATGTAAAAGTCCTTATCATAATGTTTTTTTCTATGCCTCACCCTGTCCTCTAATTCGGGAGTCATTGCATCGAAAAACGAAAACAGGGTTTCCGGTTTACCCTCCACATATTCTATGTTTTTTATAGAACGCATCGATGAAAGATGTTGTTCCATATCCAGCACATATATTCTGGCTCCTGGATTCCTCTGTAGCATCTTTGCGAGAAATACACAGATTCTGTTCTGTTTTCCTGATAAATACAGGCAAAAAAACGAATCAATCTGCAGGATTTCTCCTGTTTCCACAGAATAACCAAGGCAGAGTTCTTTATTATTTGAATCCTTCATAAAATTCTTCCATGGAATCTTTTTCGGAAGAACCAATGTATGATCCGGGCAAGGTCCATGATACCTGGATGATAGCTTTCCTCCCATTTCCAGAATTTTTTCCTGCCTTGCCAGGTCATTATCTGCCTCCAGACACAGCGCCGTCTGAAATTCCAATATCTTTTCTCCCTTTCTGGCTATTCCTCTGCCGGGCATTCCTGTCTCCGGAAACACGGGAACATGCAGCAGACCCATCAGTTCTCCATATTGGTATCTGTCTTTCATTGTCAATGCAATCTTTGTCTGAATATGGCCAAGAAAGCCAGAAGGTATCTCCGATGGTTCAGGTCCTGTGGAGGAGATGAGAAACAGGATTCCGGCATTTGATCCAAAACGAAAGAGCTCATACAGTTCTTTTTCCAGAGAGTCCTCATATTCTGTATAGAAAGAAGAAAATCCGTCAATCACGATCAGAATATAAGGTTCTCTCCTTTTTCCGGACTGTCTTGCGGACAGGAAACTAATTCCCTTTAACGCATTTCTTCTGGCTTTGTATTCCCGAAACAGGTTTCTGATCAGTTTCTGCCCTCTTTCTGTTTCCTCTGGACCGATGTAGTCTCCTACCTGAGGATAGGACTTAAATACATGAAGGCTTCCTCCTCCGTAATCAAATACCCGAACATGAAGTTCCCCGGCTGAAGTCTTCAAAAAAAGGGAATAAAGCATCGTCTGAATCAGCACACTTTTCCCGGACATGGTTATTCCACAGATCATCACGTGGCCGCATGATTCCAGATTCACATAAAAAGAATACTGACTTTGTTCTTCTGGATCATCGAACAGTCCCAGACACATTTCCAAAGAAGATCTGATTCTGGCATGCTCCAGATACACTCTGGAAGAAAGGGGTTTGCTCCAGAGAGATCTCCCGTGTTTGATTCCTGCTTTCCGGGCGCTGTTCTTTAAAAGATCTGTCAAAAGGCGCAACTGTGTCATCTCCTCCGCTACTCCCTTTTTCTGAAACGGCATCGATTCCCTTTGCCCGTTTCTCCGAACCAGCCATGCTGCTCTTTTGTTCTCTTCAGAATCTTCATAGGGTGCCGTACTCCATCCTGACTGGAATCTCTCGTATTTTTCATCGTTCCCCACCTGAAGATATCCTCTTCCCACATGCCTGATTGAAGAAGCATCCGGAGAATGCAGCATGTCCATGCTGTCCTGCCTGTTCTGAACCCGCAGACAGATTCGGAATCTGCTGTTGCTCCAGATATTCTCATCCACAGTTCCAGCAGGTTTTTGAGTGGACAGGATCAAATGCAGACCCAGACTTCTGCCTACTTGTGCCACACTGATCAATTCCTGCATAAATTCAGGCTCCTCTCTTTTCATCTCTGCAAATTCATCGATCAGTATGATCAGATGCGGGAGTGGTTCCTTTACCAGCCCTGCCTGATACAATCTCATGTATTCATTGATATTTTGGGTGCCGTATTTCCTGAAAAGGCGTTGTCTTCTTCGGTTTTCACTTTTTACGGAAATCATGGCCCGCCGGATCATATTCCCGGATAGATTGGAAATTTCAGCGCATATATGGGGCAGGCCTTCAAGAAGTGCTGCCATCCCTCCCCCTTTATAATCAATAAGAAAAAAATTCACTGCTTCCGGGCTGTAGTTTAACGCAATGGAAAGAATCATGGTCTGTATCACTTCGCTTTTTCCCGATCCGGTCATCCCTGCAATCAGTCCATGAGGCCCGTGGTGTCTCTCATGAAGATCAAGGATACATGCTCCTCCTCCTTCCCGGATTCCAATCTGTGCCTGGATGGATTCACAGATATCATTCTCTTTCCACCTTTCCAAAGGATGAATATCCTCCGTTTTTTTCATGCCATACATTTCAAAAATGCTTAAAGTCTCCGGGAGTTCTTTTTTTGTCATCTCCCTCAGGCAGATTCCGGAAACTGCTCTCATAAACCGGTCTGTCGCCTGAAAGCCTGCCTCATCAAACAAAATCCTTTTTTCGTTACCGGTCAATCCGGTAATCTCATAGCTTCCCTGAAATCCAGTACTTCTTTCAAGAATGCAGGAACAGGCATACGGCAGATGGTCCTCCTTCTTTGCGCCCCAGATTACATACAGGCCAGGAATCCTTTCCGGTCTGCTTAAGACATCATAGACAGGTTCCTCTTCTACAACAGATGGATCTGTGACAAAAACAAATACTGCCGGTTGATTGTGCACTTGAGACTCGTCTCGATTCTCTAGCCACCGCATCAGTGTTTCACAGATATCTCTGGCCTCTTTCTTGCCCGCTCCAAAATATCTCCTGGTCTTTCCTTCATTCCAAATGTGTGGCATGAAGCGGAGAAAATCCCATTCCTTTGCTTCATCCTTTCCGCAAAGAAAAAATACCTTTGTCTCTGTATAGCTATTACAGGCACCAATCTGCACCAGCAAAGATCTCAAAAAGGCGCAGACCTCCTCCTGACGTTCTCCTATTACCCCAACCTGTCCATATTTTCTGAAATCTATCCGTATGGGAACCTGCCGGACGATCTCATAATGACGAATCATCGTTCTTGCTTTTTCCCACAGTTTTGTATTGTGAACAGAAACCGGCTCAGGAGGGAGTCGGACAGAAAAAGGCAGAACTTCATCCCCAATCCCAATCCTGTAAGAGACATAATCTTCATGTGCCGGATGTCTGCTCCAGAGCCCGCCGTGAATCAGAGCAATACATTCCATAGCAGCAGGATATCTGTCATAGAGAGTATTTCGAAAAGCATCATATTTTTCCTGAAGCAGATTTTCCCTTTTTTTTAAATACCTTTCATATAATCTTGTCTGTGAATTTTCCTTCTTTTTATACCGCCGTCTGTCATCCTGTCTTAAAATCAATGCCCAAACCAGCGAAAAGACCATAGTTAACCCTACTGAAACCACGCCGACATACATCGACAGGCTTGTTTCTCTGGCCTCTTTTCCATAAGCCCATACCATAAAAAGGCTTCCTAAGAGCATCGGGAAAGTCATCATAAGACTCTGCCCTAAAAGCATGGGAAGTGCTCTTTCTTCATACGCTGTAACCTCCGGAGGTGCCTCAAGTACCATATCTTGAAGATCCACCTTCAGCCTTCTTCTTGGAGAACGATAGTATAATCCGGACTCTGCCTCTTTCTTATCGGGAAAAGGCAGTTTTTTTCTGTCCAGCATCGAAAATGATCCTTGACTAATCCCTTCTACTGCAAGTATCCGACCCAGATAGATGACTAGACAGCCCGGCATGATGATTCTGTCGCCAAAGGACAGTACCTGCTTTTTCTTCCTTAGCTTTCCGTTGATATTGACCCCATTTTCTCCGTATATCCTGATGATATCCGTTCCCTCTTCCTTACGTATGATGGCATGCAGCCGGGATACTCTTTGATCACTCAGGATAATATCATTGGCGTCTCCTCTCCCACAGGTCAGTTCTTCTTGTAGAATAATCAGTTTCATCAGCTTTAGTTCCCTGTTAAAAAAATCCATGGTTTCTTTTCCTCTCCGGTGTTATACTTAGAGTGTTTTATCAGATGGGGGAAGACTCTTTGCCGAGTCTTGAATCTGAATCTGGCCACAAAAGGAGTTAATCATGATCGCAAAAGACGAAATAATTATCAGAAAATCTATACTTCATGTTCTGGACACTGCCAGGGGAGACTGCATTCTCTCCGGATCTCTGTTAGATCCCGGTCCGGATCTTTATGAATTTATTCGTACACATATTCACAGAGTTTTTGTAAGTGATGATGCAAAAGACTGCGAATTCAATCCGGAAACTTCGCCGATATACAGCATTCTTGAAACCTGGGACGAAGGGGATGAAGAATCCTTCGTCGCCACCAGCCAGGCCATCGCCAACAAGCTGTATACTTCGATGGGTGAATGTCTTGATGTCCCAAGCGCTGATCTACTCTTTGTCAGTTTTCAGGCTGAAAGTGTTATCTACCTCGCACTGCTTAAACTGAATTACCGTGAAAGCTATACCCATGAAATCTCTTCACAGGAACAGGCGGACATCATTCTGACCCGCTCCCTGCTTCCTACTGCTTCCATGCGTCTGCCGGAAGCAGTGATCATCAATCTGACGGACTACCATATCCGACTTGTAGAAAAGAGATTTGAGGCGAACGGAGAAAAAATCAATTATCTTTCTGAAAGATTTCTGGTATGCAATGCCCAGCTTCCTCCGAAAAGAAAATTAAATATTCTTACCAAAGTAATCACGGATATCTCCAATGCCTTTGACGGAGCAGATCTGGATTCAAAAATGCAGAAAAAAAGCGCTCTGCAACAGGAATATGCTGATCACAAAGTTTTTGATGTCGAGGAGATCGGAACAAAACTCTTTTATGATCATCCTGCCAAAAAGAACGAATTCGATGAACAGATGGAGAAATTTAATCTTCAGTTTGACAAATTCACCGTCAACAATGAAAGAACGGCAAAAAAGCTTGAAAAGCAGGTTCTCGTAACAGATACGGGTATCGAGATTTCTATCCCGATGGATACCTACAACAAACCCGGCAACTTTGAAGTGAAGACAGATCCTTCCGGAAAAACGACCATCATCATATCTAATATCAGCGATGTGATACTGAAATAAAAAAATCCCCTTACACGAAAAGTCCTTTTCTAACGGCTTCTTTGTGTAAGGGGATTCTTTATCGAATTATCATCCCGGATAATATTCTATTTGTTGGTTCTTCTCCAAATCTTCATATTCTCAGCTTCTTTGATCAGGTCATCCCGGAAATCCGGATGAGCCAGATTGATTAAAGCTTCTGCTCTCTCCCATGTGCTCATACCCTTCAGGCATGCCATACCAAACTCTGTTACCACATAATGTGTATTCGCTCTCGTATCTGTAACAATCGAACCGTTAGCCAATGTAGGTCTGATTCTGGAATGCATCACTCCGTCTTTGGATGTAAATGTGGAGGAACAGCAGATAAAACTCTTTCCTCCCTTGGAAAGATATGCTCCGTGAACAAAATCCAGCTGTCCGCCAGCACCACTGATGTGCTTTGTGCCTGCACTCTCTGCATTCACCTGACCGAAAAGATCGATATCAACAGCATTGTTAATAGAGATAAAGTTATCAATCTGAGATACTGTTGCCGCACAGTTCGTATAATCAACCGGCGCACTCATACATTCCGGATTATTATCCAGATAATCATACATCTTCTTGGTTCCTGCACCGAATGCATATACCTGACGGCCTCTGTCGATATTCTTCTTCATTCCATTGATCTTTCCTGCCTTCGCAATATCTACGAATGCATCAACATACATCTCCGTATGTACACCAAGATCCTTCAGATCAGAGTCAGCTATCATAGATCCGACCGTGTTCGGCATACCGCCGATACCCAGCTGGAGACAGGCACCGTTCGGAATTTGCGCAACGATAAGTTCAGCAACCGCTTTATCTACATCTGTCGGTGCTCCACCTGCTCCCATCTCAGCGATTGGCGGATTGTCACCTTCTACAATATAATCCACTTCAGATACATGAACGCCTTCCTCGAATCCGCCAAGACATCTTGGCATATTCTCATTTACTTCGAGAATTACAACATCCGCACATTCGATCATCGCTCTACTGTGAGATGCATTCGGCCCGAAATTGAAATATCCATGTTTATCCATCGGCGTAACAACAAAGATGGCTACGTTGGTATGAACGATATTCTCTCTGTAGTAGCGAGGAAGCTCCGAATACTTCACCGGTGCATAAAAAGCAAATCCTTTGTTGATGGCTCTTCTTTCAAAGCCGCTCATATGCCAGGAATTCCATGTGAAATGCTCTGCCACGTCAGGAACCTTAAAAATCTCCGGTTCCCACATAAGGATACCGCCACGGAACTTTACATCTTCCAGTTCATCATATCTGGCAGCAATGGCAGCATCCAGTGCAACAGGCGTTCCTGTTGTCCAACCGTAATCAACCCAATCCCCGGATTTGATCACTTTTGCCGCTTCTTCTGCTGTCACTAATTTTTTCGCATATTCTTTAATAAAACTCATCTGTGTTCCTCCCAATATCTAATCATCATGTCACTGAAACCGGCCCGGAAGCCGGGCACAATCTATCAATTATTGTAGCATTGAAAGAAATGATGGTCAAGATGTAAGGAGGGTATGTGGTCCTACGTCAGCACATGATTCTTAAGAGAAGCTGCCGCCTGCTGGGTTTTCTGTTCTGTCGTCTTATATTCTCTGGCAATCTGTGACAGATGTTTCACCTGTTTGCTCAGCATCTGATCCATCCTGGAAGTATCCGCCTCCAAAGCTTTGAATCTTGTTATATAGGTATTGCCTGCATCTCCGCTCCATACATTTCTGCTGATACCGGTCACAAGTGATATCATATCTGACGCTGTCTTTTTGATCTGGGCTCCTTTCGTCTGCATCTGGTTTGCCGTTTCAAGAAGTTTCTCCGGTGTAACCTTGATTACATTCGCCATACTATCCGCTCCTTCCTATCCGTTCGCCGTTGCTACATTCTTCGCTTCCATCATCGCATAAAGTGCTATGATCTTATCGAGCAAAGTGAT
>CACZNZ010000264.1 GCA_902782625.1 uncultured Lachnospiraceae bacterium
CGGCAAAACTTCCGGCAGTATTGTGTTACTGGCTTCTTTCTCTGTTTCGGATACTGCTTACTGCTTTTCGGACACTGCCGGGAAGCTTAATCATTTGCGGGCATATTTCATGGGGTATGTTGATCATCCTGTATGGAATTGAGATCACTGCAGCCATATGCTGGTATACACAAAACAAAGCATTTCTGGCCGGTTTACTTTTTACAGTGCTTGGCATAGGTATAGTGTTTCAGACACAGAGGTTCAGTATCTGCGTTCTCGATGTCGGTCAGGGTGACGGGATTCTGGTTTCTCTGCCATATGGATACAATATGATGATTGACGGAGGGAGCACTTCGAAAGATCATACCGGAGAATATGTGATCAAACCCGCGCTAAAGTATTATGGAATCGGATCGCTTGATTCTGTGGTTCTGACACATATGGATGAAGACCATATTTCGGGGGTCAGAGAGTTGATCAAAGATCATTATCCAATCAGGGAACTGCTTGTTCCGGATGTCAATGACCATGCCCTTGAGGAGATGACTGCCATGGCGGATTCAGTTGGCTGCAAAGTAAAAAGATTTAGAAGAGGAGACAGACTTCGGGTAGGAGATGTATTATTTTACTGCCTGAACCCTGAACCAGCTGTTCTGACAGAGGACCGCAATGAAGCATCTTTGACCTGGTATATGCAATACAGAGATTTTGATGCTTTATTGACAGGGGACATCGGTATTCAGACAGAAAAAGAAATCTTACGCTATATAAAAGAGGATCCATCCAGATGTCCTGGCCTTTCTGATGGCCTTACCTTTTTAAAAGTGGCACACCATGGCTCTGCCGGATCATCGGAACAATCCCTGCTTGCTTTTATCAGACCGATGATCAGTGTGATATCCTGCGGACTTCATAACCGATACGGCCATCCCTCCTTGGAAGCACTAAAGCGTCTGGAGAAGACAGGTTCCACCCTGTACCGAACAGACAGAAACGGTGCTGTATCTGTGGACATATCCGGGAAGATCAGATGCTTTGGTAAAAACCATATGCCATGGAAAAAGGATTGAATAAAAAAAAGAAAAATGCTACTATGATTTGAGAAAGAAGGTGAAATGATGAGCCCGCAGACAAAGAACAATCCTCTGGGGACAGAACCTGTTCCCAGTCTTTTGGTGCAGTATGCGATTCCAAGTATCATCGCTATGCTGGTAAGTTCTTTATATAATATCGTCGATCAGTTCTTTATCGGACAGTCCGTCGGAGAACTGGGGAATGCTGCAACGAATATCTCCTTTCCTTTGACGATTTCCTGTACGGCAATTGCCCTGCTGTTCGGCATCGGAGGCTCATCCGCATTTAATATTGCTCTTGGGAGAGGGCAGGTTGATAAAGCAAAGAGATATTTCGGATCGTCCGCAGGAATGCTGTTTTTAAGTGGTCTGGTTTTGTGTTTTATCGTGCAGCTCTTCCTGTCGCCGCTTCTTCATTTTTTTGGATCTCCGGACAATGTACTGGGCTATGCCAAAACGTATACAAGGATCACTTCTTTGGGTTTTCCTTTTCTGATCTTTGCCACAGGCGGAGGACATCTGATCCGGGCTGATGGCAGACCAAGGATTACCATGCTCTGTAACATTACCGGGGCAGTTATCAACACAGTACTTGATACCCTGTTTGTATTTATCTTCGGCTGGGGCATGGCAGGTGCTGCATCTGCAACGATCATCGGACAAATTGCATCCGGTTCTCTGGCGGCTTGGCATATATCCAGATGCAAGTCGATCCGACTGCAACCGGCAGATCTTATACCGGATCCTGAAAGTGTTAAAAAAGTTGCTTCCCTGGGCGTAGCTCCTTGCTCCAATCAGCTTGCCATGATGGTTGTGCAGATCGTCATGAACAATTCTTTAAAATACTACGGATCCCTTTCCGCTTATGGAGAAGCGATTCCGATTGCCTGCGTTGGGATTATCACAAAGGTCAATATGGTTTTTATGTCTTTTGTAATCGGTATATCCCAGGCGCTGCAGCCTGTGGCAAGTTTCAACTACGGCGCTGCCAATTATAGCAGAGTAAAAACGGCCTATAAAGATGCACTGATCAGTGGATTTGTTCTTGCAGTGATTGCCTTTTCCCTGTTTCAGCTGGTCCCGGAAAAAATCATCAGTATTTTCGGAAAAGGAAGTCCCGAATACTTTCAGTTTGCAACCAGTTATTTTAGGATTTTTCTCTTCTTTACATTCCTGAATTATATCCAGCCTATGACATCGAATTTTTTTACCGCAATTGGAAAACCTATTGTCGGTGCATTCCTGTCTTTGACAAGGCAGATCATCTTTCTGCTTCCGATGCTGCTCATTCTCCCGCTTTTTATGGGGATTGACGGAATACTTTATGCTGGACCGACCGCAGATTTTCTCGCGGTCATGATTAATGTAGTATTTGCAATCAGAGAACTCAGACGTCCTGAATATCAAAATCATAAGGAGGGAAAATCTGTTGAGCATGAATGAGACACCTTCCGGTGAAAGGATTCAGATTGGATTCTTCGGAAAACGTAATGCAGGAAAATCCACGGTTGTCAATGCGGTGACCAATCAAATGATATCGATTGTATCCGATGTGAAAGGCACCACGACTGATCCGGTGAGAAAGGCGATGGAACTGCTGCCGCTTGGTCCGGTCATGATCATTGACACCCCGGGTTACGATGATGAAGGCGCACTTGGAGAACTCAGAAAGGAGAGAACGAAAGAAATCCTTCGAAGTACGGACCTTGCTGTTCTTGTCACGGATGCGACAGATCCGGATTATTTCGAAGAGTCAGAATGGGTGGATCTTTTCATGAAAAAAGAGATTCCTTATCTGATCGTTCGTAATAAATGTGATCTGTTGCCGGAGATACCAGAAGACCGTGGTAACGAGGTCTGGGTCAGTGGACTGAAAAAGATTCATATCAGACGTCTCAAGGACAGGATGGCGCAGATCACCGGTATTAAGAAGAAAGAGAAATATATCTGCAAAGATCTGGTATCCGAGAAAGAAACCGTGGTTCTGGTTATCCCGATCGATTCCAGTGCCCCGAAAGGAAGACTGATTCTGCCTCAGCAGCAGGTGATCAGAGAGCTGCTCGATGCCGGAGTCTATTCTGTGGTTACCTCTCCGGAAGGAGTTGAAAAGGTATTGACGATGCTTTCACCCACGCCGGCCATGGTCATCACAGACAGCCAGGTTTTTGCCAGAGTA
>CACZNZ010000265.1 GCA_902782625.1 uncultured Lachnospiraceae bacterium
CAGGCTGGAATGAAGTTCTTCGAAAGAGAGTACGGCGGAGTAAGATTGACCCAGGAGGGGAAGGAACTGCTTCCGTCTATGCAGAGACTCTATCAGGACGAACAGATCGTTCGTGAGCAGGTCGATAAGATCCGCGGGCTGGATACTGGGGAAATCAGAGTTCTCGCTATCAATACAGTGATCGTCTGTTATCTGCCTGAAATATTGAAGGAATTCAAGGAGCGGTATCCCGGGATAACGATTGAAGTGTTTGACTGTGATTCTCCGGAACGCGCGACGGATCTGCTCGTCAACAATAGCGCTGACTGCGCTTTTATGCAGATCGTTTCATCTGATAAACTGGAGATTATTCCTCTGGGGAAGCAGGAGGATATGCTGGTCGTGGCGAAAGACCATCCTCTGGCAAAAAAGAAAGTCTTCCCGATCAAAGAACTGAAAGACTTTCCTTATATTGGTTGTTCAGAGGATTTGGATTCTTATAATTATGATCTTGCACGTGAGTTCGGCGCATCACTGAATCAGATCATGATGGTCAACAATGATTATGGCTGCTTCGCCATGATCAGCAATGGCCTCGGATTCGGGATCCATCCGAAAATCATGGTGGAAAACAGCATGTTTCCGGTCAAAGGAATTCCTTTCGATGTCGAATCCTACACCGACATTACGGTGGGGTTCAAGTCTTATGAGTCCCTATCTTTGGCTGCCAGGACCTTTGTAGATTTCGTCAGGGCCTGGAAATTTTAAGACTGTCCTGCGGCAGGTTTGCGACAACGATTGCGGCAAACATGATCACACATCCGATGATTTCTCTAAGCGACATCATCTCTCCCAGAAGTATCATGCCTGCAATCAGGGCGAATACGGATTCAAGGCAGAGTATCATGGACGCAATGGTCGGCTCCGTTTCCTTTTGTCCCAGCACCTGCAGAGTGAATGCAACACCACAGGACATGATTCCGGCATACAGAATGTTGAACCAGGAAGCGCAGATATCACCTACCGACGGCAAATCAAATCCAATGGCAGGATCTGCAAATGGCATGATGATAAGAGAGACAATACCGGCAACGAAGAACTGAATGCACGACAGTTTCACACCATCAACTTTCGGCGAAAAGTGATCGATGACGAGAATGTGAATTGCGAAGCAGATTGCGCATGCAAGAATGATGATATCGCCGACATTGATTGCCCCGAAACCGCTCGCCGGAATGCAGAGGAGATAGAGGCCAACAGCAGAAGCTGCAACACAGCACCACATGACCGGTGTGATTTTTTTCTTCAGAAATACTCCCATCAACGGAACAATGACCACATAAAGTGCGGTTATAAAACCAGTATGGGAAACGGAGGTGTAATACAGTCCGATCTGCTGGATGTTTCCGGCGGCGCACAGGGCCAGACCGCAGCAGATCCCTCCGATGACGAGCGTCTTATCCGGCTTTTCTTTCTGTTTATTTCGTCCCATAATCAGGATTACCGGGATCAATGCAAAAGCACCAACCAATGTCCTGATACCATTGAATGCGACAGGGCTTACAAGATCCATGCCTGATTTCTGTGCCACGAAGGCGGTTCCCCAAATCAGTGCAGTTGTCATCAGCATCATGTTTCCTCTCATCTTGTGTTTCATTGTTCCGGTCCTCCTTTGTTGTTCTGTTGAGACTTTATCGTTTGTCAACTCAAGTATAATGTGAGAATAAACAAAAGAAAAACGGTGATTTCTTTAGAATAAAACAAAGAAAACTTTTTTATTCACAATCGTGAAGTTCCATAGAAGTTTCTTCCTTTTGAAACAATTATTTGGTAAAGTTATTCTTAAGATATAAGGAGAAAACGAATGGAATACATCGTCAAAGAGGGGCGGCCGAATAATTATAGTGAACGGCCTGAAAAGGAACAGCGCGTTTACACGTTCCTGGATGATCTGGGCATTGACTATGTGTATTTGGATCATGAGGAAGAATACTCCATGGGGGATGCTGCTGAGGCTGATGAAGCGATCGGCGTCGTTGGAGCAAAGAATGTGTTTCTCAGGGATAAGAAGCGCCGTCATTATCTTCTCATTCTGGTGAATGGCACCAAGCGCGTCGACCTGAAACAGATCAGTGAATTGAGCGGCATAAAAAAACTGACATTCTGCCATGAAGACGATCTTGAGGAAATACTCGGACTTACTCCGGGAGCAGTGACACCCTTTGGTCTTTTGAACGATTCGGAGTGCCGCGTGCAACTGATCATTGATGAGTCGCTCAAAGAAGAAAAATATTTTGCGATGCATCCTTGTGTCAACACGACTACCATAAGGATGTCAAACAAGGACTTTCTGGAAAAAGTAATTCCAGCTATGGGACATGAACCAGTATTTTTCGACATTTAATTCGACATTTAAGATATAAGCTTTTAAGGAAAAGGACTGGAAATGAAGAATCATATTGGAGTGTATTTTATTGTGGGACTGGCCCTCTTTTCAATGTTGTTCGGGTCAGGAAACCTTATTTTCCCGCCGGAGATAGGTATTACCGGTGGAGTTGATTGGTACAAAGGCTAAATTGCGTATTTTCTCGCGGATGCCGGGCTGGGCATCTGCAGTGTTTTCGCCATGCTGAAGGTAGACGGAGATCTGAACCGTCTGACGGGAACAATCGGTCCAAAGGGCGCGATGGTCATCAATACGGTATGCATTATCTGTATAGGTCCGATGCTGGCGATACCGAGGAATGCCGCTGTTACGTTCGAAATGGGCATTTCGCCTTTGTTTGGAATCGATCCCGACAGCAGGATTCTTCGGCTGGTGTTTTCAATCATATTCTTTGCAGTTGTACTTCTGCTGACCATAAAGCCTTCCAGAGTGGTTGATGTTCTGGGTAAATACCTGACGCCTATACTGGTGGCAGCGATTGCGATCCTGATTATTCTTGGCATCGCTTCTCCTGCTGCGCAGGCAGGGGCGCCTGTAACAGAAAATCCAATCAAAGACGGCATCTTCAATGGCTACCAGACACTGGATCTGATGGCAGGAATATATTTCTCTATCATCATTATTCAAGCGATCCGGAGCAGAAATCTGCAGGAAAAGAAGGAAGAGAGAAGAATAACAGCCGGTGCGGCGCTGATCGCGGGCGCGCTCCTATGCTTCGTGTACGGAGGAATGGCTTATCTGGGAGCGACAACAGGGTC
>CACZNZ010000266.1 GCA_902782625.1 uncultured Lachnospiraceae bacterium
ACATGTGAAGGGGGCAGATACAGCTGCTACATTGGTGCAGACATGATAATGGTACCTTGTAGCTTTGACCAGAAGAAGAGATATGAGGTTTCTCTCAAGGATATGACAATAGAAGAAGCATGGAACAGTGAGCCGTTCGAAAGGTTCAGAGACAATATGAGGAAATCCTGCCCGAGCTGTGAAAAACGGGAACTATGCCTTGGAGGATGTCCTCTGATGCCGGAAATAGTTTTTTGTGACAGCGATAAGAGGCGCAGAGAGGAGTAATTTATGAAAATAAGGTTTGATTTTGTAACAAACTCTTCAAGCTCAAGTTTTGTGGCTTTTAATATAAAGAACAAAGAACTGGCAAAGATATGTGATAGGTATTGGATCCCCTGCTCTAGTAACGGAAATGTTATTAGGGGTGTTTGGGGTGCTGAAGAATCTAACCCTGTTGTAGGAACGCCCGGTGGTGGCAGCGTTGCAGACTGGTTTATAAGTATGCTCGATCCGCAACAAAACTATGTATTCGGAATAATGGATAGCGACTTCTCGGATGCACAATCATATATAAAACAGCACAGACAAGAAATCGATGAAGCAACAGAGAAACTTGAGGTTGCTTCTGCACATGTTGTTACAGATGGAGGAGGAACCTCTGTCGGAATTGAAGTAAGGGAAAAGGGCAAAATTCTTTCATTTGGTGCTGATGATTATGAGTGGGACTATCGAGAAATGGGCGAGGCCCTGTGGGAGGTTCTAGATGGTTGGATCATGGAAAGCTTTCTTCCTAAGATCAGAGACTTCGCTGAAGATCGTGATGGTATATTCGAGCGCCCGGATATCTGGTACAAAGAAGAATCTGAGGATTCTATATATGATTCATACCAGCCATCACAATCTTTGGAAGGAAAGAGCTGTTGCTTGACCGGAGATTTCGTGTATGGCTCCAAAGGAAAAGTAGAAAAGTACTTGACGAGTAAGGGCGCAACAATTCATCACTCAATAACTAAGTCTACACAGGTTCTTATCGTGGGATCTCTTGGGAGTGCGGCCTGGTCACACAATAATTATGGTTCCAAAGTTGAGAAAGCCATGGAATACAGGCGAAAAGGCGCGGATGTAAAAATCATTCGGGAATTGGATCTGTTCGCAGATGATCCGACTATG
Organism: uncultured Lachnospiraceae bacterium; assembly: GCA_902782625.1. Taxonomy (GTDB): domain Bacteria; phylum Bacillota; class Clostridia; order Lachnospirales; family Lachnospiraceae; genus Anaerobutyricum. The sequence continues at coordinate 1,153 of CACZNZ010000266.1, forward strand.
GCTGAAAAAATAGAAGTAGCGGAGGCAAATAAAGCTAAAGCTGCTGATGAAGCAAAAAGGCAGAAAGAAATCGACAAATATTATCGCGAGCTGGACAGATATAACCGCGCGATGTCCTTTGTTGAAGGTGATGGAAAAGCCTGGATGAAGGATTATGGTTATCTTGTAGATACACTTGACTTTATTGATCTAAATGGCAAAAATGCCGTCATTTCTGGGCATCATCCTGTTTACAAGAGACTTAAAACTCTTGGTGTAAATATAGCAAATGATGTAAGAATAGGCGGCGAAGGAAGAAGTGATAGGGTATCAAAGAAAACTGACTATCTTTTTGTTGAACCGTATAGCTCAAGCTATGGAAAAATCGAAACCGTCAAAAAGCTAAGACAAGAAGGAAATACAAGGGTAAAGGTAGTTACGGCATCAAATCTGCTTGAGCTGATTGAGTCTGGAAAATACTACTCGACCGAAATGGCAGAAGCGGATGCAAAACGCAAGCGCGAAGAATTAGCAGCGAGGGTTGACGCTGATCTGGAAAGCAACAAGATTGGGTATGGATTAATCGCTGAAATAATGGCGTGCCTGCAATCAGAGTTAGTAAAAGACATTCCGCTAAAAACTAGATTGCAAATAGAAGAACTGGTTATTTCAGAACAGATGCAAATGCTTTTGGGCATCAATTTAAGTGAACTGATTGAATTCTATGAGACTGATGCAACCGGTAAACTTATTGAATGTATGCATTACATCAATTCTACTAATGATGATGGCAAACTGAATAACTTTATCAATGATATAAGGATCACCTTTGTACAGGAGTGTGCCTCTATCAATGACCTGATGGATATTGTCCTAAAAACTATCAAATCTAATAACCAGCATTAATACTGTTATGTTCTTTAAGCAGGAGGAAGACTAATGAGTAATGATTATAGATCGATAGTAGAAGAAATACTTAGGAGATACGAAGGTGATAGGCGTGCAAA
>CACZNZ010000267.1 GCA_902782625.1 uncultured Lachnospiraceae bacterium
CTTAAATGGCACTTTTGATATTCACGGTATGACTGATCCCTTTGCAAATCCCACTGCCTATATCGCCATGTATGTCATTAACCTGACAGTGACTCTGATCTTTCTTGCCATTGTCTGGTTCCTGTGGATCCGCATCGTGGAAAAGACCCGTCCGGAGATTGTCTGGTACTACCTGCTGTTTCCCACTTCTCAGGTGGTCCTGCTGGCCGTCGCCGGTATCTACTGCACCACGTACAATATGCCGTTAAACCGATACCTCTATCTTCTTATTGCAGCAATCTTCTGTTTTGCCGCGGACTGGGTCTTGTTCCGATCCATGCGGGAACTGTCCGAGAAAGCCGTCGCGGATGAGCGTGCACTCTGGTATGAGCAGCTTTTGGATCAGCAGCAGTCCTACTACTCCTACATTCTGGCAGATCAGGAAGAAGCTTCCCATATCCGTCACGATTTGCGAAACCAGATTCAAACCGTCTATGCGCTCATGCAGGCAGGAGACGCCGAAACGGCGCAGAAACAATTGAATGAACTTACTCGGATGACAGAGCGGCACCAGTCTTTCTGCCGGAACCGCATCGTCGATGCGATCCTTCATGTAAATGAACTACAGTACCGGGATTGTGGAATCCGGCTTCAGTGCCGGTGTTTCGTGCCAGAAGACCTTCCGGTAAACGGGACTGATCTGTGCAGTCTGTTTTCAAACCTTTTGGATAACGCTGCCAATGCCGTAGATTCTTTGGACGCGGAAAATAAGGTCATTTCTCTGTCCTCCGATCAGAATGGAGATATCTTCACCGTTCGCTGCGAAAACCCCTATTCGGGAGAAGAATCTATCCTTCCTTCCCATCGTCCTGACGGTCATGGTCTTGGCCTGACGATCCTGGAAAATCTGGCTGATCGGTACCAGGGCGAGATGAAGATTCAAACAGATTCCGGGACTTTCAGGGTGACGGTATGGCTGATCCTCTGATTTATTCCTCCGTGGCTTTCCGCATCGGTTAAGCTGCGGTTTTTTATGCACGAAACAGACGTATACGAGTCACAACAATAAATAATAGGGTCTTCTCGCTCATCGCTCGTAATCCATCGGAATTAAATGCTTCTCCTCCCGGACTTTACTCTTCTCCCGCTGACGGACTCGTCGTTCCATCTGGAACTCTTTCAGTTTCGGCCGTATAGGTTCCAGTGCCGACTCAACTTTCTTAAATTGTTCCTGCTGATTACGATAATGATTCAGCCGCTCCTGTGCCCAACGGAGATCCTTTCTGGCCTTCTGAACGGATTCTTCTCTCTCTTCCTGTGTTTTCGGAGTAGTCTCTGCCAGAACCTGTTCCGCCTCCTCAAGGAGCCTCAGTTCCATCCAATGCTCCCGGCGAAATACCTGAGGCTGATCCGATACCAGAAACTCTTCCCGGAGATGCCCGTAATTCCGGAGGATAGTCTGATGGAAAAGAAACGTCTCTTCTTTCCGGAGGATCGTGCGATACTCCTCGATTTTATACTCCCAGTCTCCAATGAAAAATGAAAAAGTATCGCCCCGAAAGATCTGATTGTCCAGAGTCATGGCTTCCTCGCCGATCCACCAGACCGCTTCAGCAAAGGGGCGGAAGAATTCCACCTGTGCCGATTTATCTGACAGGACCATTCCCTGATCATATACCGTTCTTCCAATATCTCCCGCCAGATCATCCCGGTACGGCGGTGACAGTGCTTCTAGATATCCCTGCAGGGAGTTTCGGATTCTTTCATTTTTCTGTGCTTCCTCCCGTTGCTTTTTGTTCCGGAGGTAAATGCCGATACGGTTCGGATTTTCCCGGTTCTTTTCCAGTTCCGTCCGGATCTCCGCCTTGCTGTACCGGCGGCCCAGAGTACTGCCGGCAAAGCCCCTTTCCTCCTCCCGGTCAAATCGCCATTTATCTTCCCTCTCCGTCACCAGGATCCCATACTCCTTTTTCAGGAGGTTCTGAAATTCCGGAATATTCCGGCTCCGGGATGCCGCATCCCGGATGGCATCCCGGTATTTCTGTTTTTCCGTGCGGAAAACAAGAGTTGCCGGAACTCCACCTTCATCGATGACCTTCCGGTTTTTCTCATCCAGTTGTTTCTGTCCCTCCAGTTGGATACGGTATTCCGCCGAGCTGATCCGGTCCATGGGTTTTTGATCCTGATATGCCACATGCAGCCCTTCACTCCGGGCTATCTCCACCAGGATCTCGCGGAATTCTATCCATGTCCTATATGACGGGTTGAAGATTCTCCCTTCCTTTTTCTTCTCCGGCCACTTCATGTGCACGGAGATTTCACTGCTGATTTTCACGGTACAGATGATGATATGGGTGTGAACATTCCCGGAGTGACGGTCACCGTCATCGTGAGTGACGGCGACACCGATCACGCCTGAAAGACACCGGTGGGCCCATTCCATGGACAGTTCATGCGCGTGACGTTCATCCAAAAGTCCTTTTCGGACATCTTCCGGACAGTAGCTGATGATAAACTGCATCATATTGCATTCCCCGGGAACCTTCTCCTTTCGGTACTTCTGATTCAGATCCTGCGCCAGAACAGGGAAAAGGGTGGGTATACAATTAATGCCATCCATCCATAAGACAGGGCGCAATCGGCGGTTGCCGTTTTCGTCATAAATCTTTACCTTGGTCTCCTCGTCATGCCGGAACAACAGGTAATCCAGCTGTTCACTGTAGTTTCCGTCGTGATATCTGACAGGGATCAAAAACATATTCAAGCCTCCTTTGCCTGTTCCATCTTCCGTCGGATTGCCGTCAGGTTGTCTGCATTTTTGTTGAAAATCAGTTCCTGCTCCGGCGTCAGAGAGCCGTCTCGTTTCTGTTGGAGCATGATCTCCACATTGACCATCAGATCGTCATTGACCGCCTTACCGAGTTCTTTAAACAATGCCATTTCCTCCTCCGTGAGAGCATTTTGCGTCACGGTCCCCTTCTTCAGAACCTGGCAGATGTACGCGCTCCGGTTCATATGAAGTCCTTCGCTCTTCTGATTTACCTGTTCCAGCAATTCTTCCGGGATACATAAAGTGATTGATTTTTTCTTCCTTTCCGAGTTGGCGGTGCTGTTTCGGTTGCCCATCCTCATTTCTCCTCTCCGGGCATAAACGGCAGTATTGGGAAGCTGTGGAGTAAAATAACGGTTCATAAAACAGACCTGTCCTTTTGTTAAGGCGAGCATTATGTCCGGTCATTCAGCACACAGCAACACCAACTGCCGGAGGGCGTACTATTCAAGACGAAAATGGCTGTTCTTAACAGTCTTCTTTTATTTATTATTTCCTTCTAAATATTTGTCCCTCTAATATGTAGCGCTAAAAACAGGGGCATCGTGACGAATTATTTCTATTTCATCTCTTTTTCGTTGAATTCCTGCCTTCTTTTTCTATTTTCTTCTAAAATAATCCATTTCTCCGTTGTTACCTTTCCCTGTGTTCTGATTTCTTATAGGAATAATTAAAAATGACCGTTTTCACAGTCATTAAATTCTATTACTGCTTCTATTTCATTGGACTCTGATACTATTCTTTATTCTGATTAGAAGCCGTCTTCCTATTAATAACGGCAACATGTAAAAAAAGAGTGTTCTGATTCTTTTTCATAGTTCCCAACTATACTTTTTATCCATCTGCTCATTGTCTCTCTGTGATTTGCTTCCAGTTCATTCCTCTTTCCGTTGCTTTCCTCAACAAAGGCTATATTATGATCGTCATCTTCCGGTGGGAATCTATAATCCGACCTGTTGTTTTTTCTTGTCTGTCTAATTTGTTGTTCTGCTGTTTTTCTATTTCAATAATATGAAATCAAATTGCTAATTCATCATACTTGCAGGCTATTTCTGGGTTGTTTTATTTGAAACAAAAACAGTAAGAATAAGCATTATCCCTTAATCGTGTATGGTAGGGTTTGGGGATAATGCTTTTATGCGATATATTCAATTCCTATTGAATCAAAAATAGTCCATCGTTTTATAATATTCCGCCATGTTTGGAATTGCCCAACACTCAGATAACAGCTTAAAAATCCTTAAAATGACGGCATCCGTTAATTATTAAAAGAGAAATAATTGTCATACTTTATAAAATACTGTATAATAGCTTTCAACTGTAGCAAACTATTTATCGGGGTAATGTATTGCCGATAGATCATGATTGCTCATGTGTTCATTTATCCTATTTAATTATATGTTTCTATTGTGAGGTACTGATGAAAGGTAAAAAAAAGACGGTATCTTTGGAACCAGCTACTAATAACATAATAAACGATGATACTCCTTGGACCGTTAAGGAGGCCTATAAAACCATGCGTACCAACGTGACGCTTTCCTTGCCGGATGAAGGACATCGGATCATCGCGTTTACCAGTGCCGAGCCCCATGACGGAAAAACTACCAACGCCATAAACTTTGCCATATCCCTCGCACAGATTGACAAAAAAGTATTGTTGGTGGACTGTGACCTACGAAAACCCATGGTGGCTAAGATGCTGGATATTGAACCAACTCCCGGCCTTTCAGAGATGGTCTCCGGACAGTCTAGAGCAAGAGAGTCCATGCGTCATTTGACGGAATATGGTATCGATGTGATTCCCTCGGGAGAGCTTGCTCCTGATCCCACGCTCCTTTTGCAAAGCAATCGGATGAAAATGATCTTTCAGGAGTTAAAGAAAGTATATGAATACGTGATCGTGGATCTTCCACCTGTCACAGTCGTTACCGATGCTTCTATTTTGGCAGATCTCATGGACGGATTCCTCTTAGTGGTTAGGCATGATACGACGGATTATCGTTCGGTCTCTGACATGATGGAACAGCTCAAGATGGCCAACGCCAAGATTATTGGCTTTGTTTACAACGGTTCCGGAAGCTCCGATGATCGGTATTACAAAAACAACTACGGTTATAAATACAAATATGGGTATTATCAGCAATGATAATACCCATATTTTTTGA
>CACZNZ010000268.1 GCA_902782625.1 uncultured Lachnospiraceae bacterium
ACTGACGGAACGAAACTGGATTCCTATGAGATTCCTACCAGGACAGAAGACGGAGGAAAGAATGTCCTTCCAGATGTAAGTGCCTCACTCGAGAACTATCTCAAGGAAAAAGGAATCGGGAAAGACCAGGTGGAAGGTATCGGCTTAGGTGTGCCGGGTCCGACAACAGAGGACGGAATCGTGAAAAAATGTGTCAATCTCGGCTGGGGTATCATTAACGCTGCAAAAGAGATGGAAAACCTGATCGGAATCCCGACCAGGGCAGGCAATGACGCCAATGTCGCTGCGCTCGGAGAGCAGTGGAAAGGCGGAGCCAGTGGATATCAGAATGTAGTGATGATCACGCTGGGAACCGGTGTCGGCAGCGGCATTATTATCGGAGGAAAGATCGTAAGCGGCGCAGACGGTGCTGCCGGAGAATTCGGACATGTCTGTGTCAATGAAGAGGAAGAAGAAGCATGCAACTGCGGCCATAAAGGATGCCTCGAACAGTATGCATCTGCCACGGGAATCGTGCGACTTGCCAAAAGATATATGGAAAAACATCCTGGAGAGCAGGGAGTTCTTTACAACCTTGAAAATGTTACGGCAAAGGATGTGTTTGATGCGGCAAAAGAGTCAGATGATGCAGCACTTGCCATCGTGGATGAATTTGCAGATATCCTCGGGAAAGCCCTTGCGACACTTACTGCGATTCTAAATCCGGAAGCCATTGTGATCGGCGGAGGTGTTTCCAAAGCAGGAGAGATCCTTCTTCAGGCCGTCAGAGAGAAATACCGCATCTATGCAATCGATGCGACGAAAGATACTGTTTTCTGTCTTGCCACACTGGGTAATGATGCCGGAATCTACGGCTGTGCGGGGATGATGCTGTAACAGGAAAGACGTTTCCTTCTGATAAAACTTGCAAAGAATATTGTCTCTCATTATGGTTTATGGTATAATTAAGCTAATTAATTGTGTCTTTATTTACAATGAGGATGATATTATGAGCAGATGTGTGGGATTGATCGAGGCCATTGGACTTGCTTCTGCCGTGCAGGCTGCGGATACTGCCTTAAAATCAGCAAATGTCCGCCTGATCGGTTATGAATACAGTGGGTACAGTGCAAGGATCGTCGTAAAAATAGAAGGGGATACCGGTGCAGTGCGGGCTGCTATAGCAGCGGCATCTGCCGCGACCGAACGAATCCGGGGAACTCTGTCCGGGTATGAGAGCGTGTCCGGGAAATATGCCCTGGATGACAGGGTCTATAATCTGATGGTAAGTAATAAACTTACGATAGGAGATCCTGCACAGATTGCATCCGGAAAGAGACCGCAGGGAACCAATAAGACAGGGAAGCGGGCTGGTGTCTGGGATCCAAAAGGAAAATTTATTTACGAATAAAAGCCCTCTGCCTATGAGGGCTTTTACGATTTATGGAACATCATGGAGAAGAAGAATGAATAAAACAGGCTTTGACAATGATAAGTATCTCACAATGCAGTCAGAACATATCAGAGAAAGAATCGACCAGTTCGGTGGAAAGCTTTATATGGAATTTGGCGGAAAACTGTTTGATGACTATCATGCAGCCCGTGTGCTCCCGGGGTTTCAGCCGGACAGCAAGCTGTCTATGCTTCTGAAACTGAAGGAACAGGCGGAGATCGTGATCGCAGTCAGCGCAGGGGCCATCGACAGTAATAAAAGAAGAGGCGATATCGGAATCACCTATGATATGGAAGTTCTGCGTTTGATTGACATGTTCCGCAGTGTGGGATTGTATGTAGGAAGCGTTGTCATTACCAGATATAATGGACAGCAGACGGTAGATGCTTTTATCCGAAGAATGGAGAGTCTTGGAATCAAAGTCTACAAACATTATCCCATCGAAGGATATCCGTCCAATGTCCCCCTGATCGTCAGTCCGGACGGATACGGGAGAAATGAATATGTCCAGACGGAAAGATCTCTGATCGTGGTGACGGCACCCGGACCGGGAAGCGGAAAGATGGCAGTCTGCCTCTCCCAGCTATATCATGAGAATCAACGGGGAAT
>CACZNZ010000269.1 GCA_902782625.1 uncultured Lachnospiraceae bacterium
ATCAGATTGTGCGCCCGAAGCGCAAGTATGATATTATGCTGGATCTCAAGATTCTCCGGATCGGCAAGGTTGCTGATATGGAAGAACTGTTCCACTTTCTTGACACCTTCCGTCGTCAGCATAACCTGTTTTTCTTTTTCATTGACAAGGAAATCTCCGTCCTCCTCGATATCGATACCCATGATGGCATCCATCTTGGAAATCTCTCCGTCAGAAGATCCCTTTTGCATCTGTCTTGCAAGAACATCACAGGCACGGTACAGATCCGTGGATTTCCCACTCTGACCGGAAATGATCAACGGTGTTCTTGCCTCATCAATCAGGACAGAGTCCACCTCATCGACGATAGCGTAATGAAGGTCTCTCTGAACAAGATCCTTCTTGAAAATAACCATATTATCTCTAAGATAATCAAAGCCAAGCTCATTATTCGTGATATAAGTGATATCACAATTATAAGCTGCCTGTCTTTCCTCATTATTATAGCTGTTTAAGATCACGCCGACTTTTAACCCAAGCAATTCATGGACCTTGCCCATCCACTCAGCATCACGCTTTGCAAGATAGTCATTGACCGTTACAATATGAACGCCTTTTCCTTCTAATGCATTCAGATAAGCCGGCAGTGTCGATACAAGTGTCTTTCCTTCACCGGTCTTCATCTCGGCAATACGTCCCTGATGAAGAATGATGCCGCCCATCAGCTGAACACGGTAAGGTTTCAGACCAATAGCACGGTGTGCTGCCTCTCTGACTGCTGCGAATGCATCCACCAGAATATCATCAAGAGTCTCACCCTGGGCAAGACGTTCTTTGAATTCGTCAGTTTTAGCCCGAAGCTGCTCATCCGTCAGTTCCTGCATCTTAGAATCAAGTGCCTCGATCGCATCCACCAGTTTGGTAATCCTGCGGATCTCTTTCTGACTTTTTGATCCGAAAACTATATCTGCTAATCCCATATTAACCTCCACTATGGTCTTATAATCTTATTGTTGTATTTCATAAAGACATACAAATCATATTGTAACATTGATAGACTTTCATTTCAAGAAATTTCAATAAAGAATAATCTTTAGATATTCTTTCAAACTTTTAGCAGACATTGAATCAGACCTTCCTGCGTTTGCTGTTTCGGTTCGCGCGCTGATACTCCGTCATTCGCGCGAACTCGCTAACGCTCGGACAAGCGCTCGCTGACGGAGCTAGCGCAAACCTCAACCACGCAAACGCTGCAGATGGTCTGATTCAATGGCTGCTGTCCCTTTACCCTGTAGTTTAGAAAAAAACCTTGCAGATTCCCTGTATTAATACTGAGATTCTACACTTGGTCCTACAGTCTCTATTGTGTTACTTCAGCCAATGTCTGACTTAGGAATCATATCTTGTCCGCCTTCTTCATTTGTGAATAAAAGCCGGCCGGGAAGAAGGAGTTATCGGGCAGATGCTTCTATGAGGAAACAGAAACTGCTTACAGCGAGTACAATCCGTTGTGGGCTCTGCGACGTCGTCCGAACGAAGTGAGTTTTGGAGCAGAGCCCCTTTAGAAACGGATTGTACGAGAGTTTAAGCAGTCTGTTTCCGAAATCTGTATCTTCCCGATAACTCCTTCTCCCTAGGCACTCTTTGATACAAATGAAAGAAAGGACTGCCGCTTTTTTACTGCGACAGTCCTTTTTATAATAAGCTCTATCATGCCGGTTCAAATTCTAGAATTCCGGCTCAATCAGACCGTAGGTCTTGTCTTTTCTCTTATATACGACATTGACTTCAAAAGTATCTGCATTACGGAAAACGAAAAAGCTGTGTCCTAAGAGTTCCATCTGCACACATGCCTCCTCGACATCCATCGGTTTGATCGCAAATCTTTTGCTTCTGGTGATCGTCACTGTCTCATGATTATCGATCTCTTCCTCCATGAAGGCCTCTGTAAATGTACCGCTTCCTTTTCCATGGGAAGAAATCTTGGTCTTATATTTGCGGATCATCCTCTCAAGCACATCAACAGCCATGTCGATGGACGCATACATATCTGTGCTGGTCTGCTCTGCACGCAGAATATTCCTTTTCATAGGAATCGTTGCTTCCACTGTCTGATTCTCTCTCTCCACACTCAATGTGACCTGAACTTCCGTATCCGGAGCAAAAAACTTGTTTAGTTTTTCGAACTTGTCATGTATAGCCTGCTTCAGGCTTTCAGAAACCTCCAGATTCTTTCCGTAAATAATATAACGCATAGGATCACACTCCTTTATATTAGATTAAAAGATACCGGCCAGGCCGATTCTTTTCATCTCTATTATACCAATGATCAGACAATATAGCAATGGTTTCCTTGGAGTTTACTGATCAAAAGACCAACTTCCGTCATCGTTTTTCACGCCGGAAATCGTATCTTCGCCATCCTCTGAGATGAGGATCTTTTTCTTGTTGCCATCGTCGTCTGTTTTCGTAAAACTGTAATAATCCCTGTTTCCTACCGTCTCTTTTCCGTCAAAAGAATACTCTCCGTCACCGTACTCATCTTTTGCTTCTTTCAAGGCTTCTTCCTGGGAAATCAGGGCTGCATCATCATTCTGATCGTAATCATTTGCAGTCTCTTCATTCTCTATATCATCTGCATCATTGTCATCTTCTTCGTCATAATCAGGTGTCTCTGTTTGGGAAGAGTTTTTATTGTCATCATCAAAATCGAGTTCTCCCTCATCGGAGGAGCTGAATTCTGCCACAGAATAGTAGAACTGATTGTTTTCTCCTTCAAACTCGGATGGAACAAGAACGATCTCATAGTTCCCTTCTTTCTCTCCATCTTTATCAAGAAGAACGGCCGTCAGTCTATAGGAATTGCCCTCTTTTTTACAGGAACTAATCTCTACTCGCGAGCTGACGTTTCCTTTAACAAAACCTACCCGGTCGCTTTCATCATCTCTGGTGACATAGTCGCTTTTCTCCGGGATATCCGGCGCTTCCATATCGGTCCCGTAAGAAGCGTACAGCGCTGAAGCATACATTGCGTAAACATTTTCACTGATATAATAAAACCCGTCCTTTTCCTCTGCATCGCCGACAGAAGTCTCATTCTCCATCAGAGAGGTGAGAACGGCCATGGAATAGAAGAAGGAATCCGCATCTTTAGACTCTGTGTCTGTGCCGTAATACGAGAGTTTCTTGGCATGATTCTGTGCCATCAGGGCATGGATGACATATTCCATATTCTCAAAATGTTCCGGTACCTCAGCATTATTCTGAGTTTCTGTCGTTGCCTCTTCCGGCACTGTTGTCGTAGACTCTGCATTTGTCACACTTTTTTTCATCGGCTGCTCATCTCTTGCTCTGATTCCGCATCCACACAGGCATCCGAGAAGTGCTGACGTCAATACTATACTTCCAATTATCTTTTTCATGATAATCCCTCCTTTGCCTCCTTACCATACTCTATGCATCGAAAATTGTAAACTTTTCTTCTTTACAGAAATTTGCAATCGTCTCTCTTTCATTCTTTACCATTCCCTGAACAAAAAATGGTTTGCCTCCGCCTTTTCCTCCAAGGCGCTCTCTGATTGATGCCGCAAGAGATCTTACATCCCCGTCACGTTCTCCGGCGGCAAACCGGTACCCTTCTTCGTCATCACCGGAAAACAGCAGGGCTTTTCCGCCACAGGATGAGAGAATGGTATCGATACAGTGCTGGATCGCCCCGGGAGCCATAGCCCGGGTGATGACAGCCACATCTCCTTTTCCTGCACATTCCGAAGCGAGGCAGTCATAGTATCTTTGTTCTGCCTGCATCAGTTCTCCCCGAAGTCTGTAGTTTTCCGCAAACAACTTCTCAAGAGCCTGGACAGATTCATCCGGTTTAACAGACAGACGTACGGATACTTTGCTGTTTTGTTCAAAATGTGTATTGAGATAACGAAGGGCTCTTCCTCCGCAAAGCATCTCGATTCTCACTCCTTCATGGAATTTACGGACACTGACGATCTTAACCAGCCCGATTTCTCCTGTATGTCTGACATGCAGACCACAGCAGGCACACAGATCACCGCCCGGGAAAGAAACAATCCTCACATCGCCGGTCAGTTCTTTTTTGCTGCGATAAGGCATATTCTCCAGTTCCTGAGGTGTTGGGTACAGGACCTGTGACGGGTGGTTCTCCCAGATATACTGATTCACCCTTTGTTCGATACCTGAAATATCCGTCTCATGAAGCGGTCCGGACAGATCTATGGTAATCATCTCTTCCCCCATGTGAAAGCCGACATTATCATAGCCGAACATTTCATGGATGATCCCGCTTACCAGATGTTCTCCGGAATGCTGCTGCATCAAATCAAAACGGCGGTCCCAGTCGATCTTTCCCTGCACAAAACTTCCCGTCTCCAGAGGTCCTTCCGTAATATGAACGACGGTCTCCCCTTCTTCTCTGACATCCTTGACCTTCGTTTCGCCAAGCACGCCGTGGTCAGCGGGCTGTCCGCCACCTTCGGGATAGAAAGCCGTCCTGTCTAAGATGACGGACCAGCCTTCCTTTGTTAATTCGCAGGACAGAACCTTTGCCTCAAATTCTTTCGTCATTACATCTTCATAATATAATCGTCTTGTCTGCATCATTTTCTTTCTTCCAATTCTTAATATCCCGAAAAACGGACCGCTGCCTTTTCGAGGCCCCGGTCCGTTCCTTTTTATTTTTTCTTCTTTTCTTCCGGTTTCACATAGAGAGTGAGATCAGATTCAGGATTCTGCGTCTGAATCTGGAATTCACTGAACTCCGTCTTGGCATCTTCATCGAGATATATTTTATATCCTTTGTGTTCAAACATCATGAAATAGACATCCTTAGGGAATTTAAAGGAATATTTCTTTCCGTTTTCCCCATTGTAATCGGAGTATACAGTCACTTCTCTTTTGTTTTTCTTCTTCTGGATTGCCGAGAAGAATTTCGGCATTTTATCTTTCGTATCAAACTCTACGGAATAACTGTAGAACACCTCATCATCCACACGCTCTTCCTCGGAAGTGACGATCTTTGTCTCATTGTCAAGAGTCAGGACTTTCTCCACTTCCTTGCCAGCTTCAAAACCGTAGAGGGTCGAGTAGTCATCCCCTTCTTTGATTTCGTGGATCAGCTTGATGGTTGTGGTCTTTTCTCTTTCCTTACTGTTGTCGATCGTATCGGAAGAATCTCCCTGATAGATATCCTCTTCAATAGATCCGATTCCCTGCGTCTTGTAATCGTCGCCAATCAGGCCGTAATAGTAGGAAAATCCTTCTTTATTACGGTACAGCTCTCCTTCATTGATCACTTCTTTGTAATCATCATCGGAGTCTTCTTTCTTCAGATATGAGAAATACTCTCCGCTTTCTAACTTCCTGACCTGTCTGGTTGTGGTATATCCCTGTCCTTCTTTCAGGTGGGAACAGAATCTGGTGATAGTCACATTCTTGTGGTCTTTTAACAGCGCCTCAAGATTGTTTGCCTCATTGATCTCCTCAATGGCTTTGACATTAACTTCATTATGATGGAGAAGCCCGATGCTTACAGCAACAAGAATGATCGCAGTGATAACCAGACTGATTCCCAGGATCTTCCAGAACCACGGTTTCCTCCGGCGTTTCCGGACCATCACATTGCGATCCACATCATAGCCCTGATATTTTTTTGTCGGTTTCCTTCTGACGGGCCGGGAAGCATCTCCGGCAGGACGCCTGGTATTTCTCACCGGTCTTTGATTTGGTTTATTCTCACTCATGTCGGATGATTTCCTTTCTTTTCAAGAATACATATGACCATTATAGACCATTATCCCCAGATAATGCAAGTGTTACTCCGATGAATGCAGATAATAATCAAGGGTCAGCTGATCGGAATCCGGCAGATTCTCCAGGATTCCAAGTTCCACCATCTTATCAACCACCGTTTTTGAGACCCTGGTTCTTTCTCTGAAATTCTCAAGCGAGGAAAATTCCCCCTGCAAAGCAGCCTCTTCCACCTGCTCGCAGGCTTTATCTCCCAGCCCTTCCACACTTGAAAGCGGAGGCATGATCTCACCGTCTATGATCAGACATTCCCTCGCCTTTGCCCGGTAGATATCGATAGGCATGAATTGAAAACCTCTGGCATACATTTCCTGCGCAATCCTTCCGTCTCGGATAGAATCCTGATCCTTCTTGGTCTGCTGGTCTTTCGGGATTGACGTAAGGCGGTCAAGTTCCCGGGCCAGAAGCACCTGGCCCCTGCACATGGTCTCATAGGAAAATGCGGAGGCGCGAATTCCGAAGTAGGCAGCATAATAAGCGAGCGGATGGTGTACCTTAAACCACGCCACTCTCCATCCCATCATGACATAAGCCACCGCATGTGCTTTTGGAAACATGTATTTAATCTTTTTGCAGGACCAGATATACCAGTCGGGAACCCCGTGACTGACCATATCTTTCTCCCATTTCTCCTTGAGCCCTCTTCCCTTACGGACAGACTCCATGATCGTAAAGGACTCTTCTTTTTCAAGACCCATATTGATCAGATAGGTCATGATATCGTCACGGCAGCAGATCGCTGTGGAAATCTCTGCCTTTCCTTCTTCAATCAGCGTCTGTGCATTGCCGAGCCACACATCAGTTCCGTGAGACAGACCGGAAATCCGCACCAGATCAGAAAAGCACTGCGGATTGGTATCTTTGAGCATCTCGATGACAAATTCCGTACCGAACTCCGGCACTCCGAGGGATCCAAGCGCGATTCCTCCGATATCTTCCGGTTTGATCCCAAGAATTTCGGTCCCGTGGAACAGTTCCATGACATCTTTATCATCAAGCGGAATCTTTGTGGCTTTAATTCCCGTCAGATCCTCCAGCCTTCTTATCATGGTCGGATCATCATGGCCAAGAATATCAAGTTTTAGCAGATTGTGATCAATAGAATGGTATTCAAAATGTGTTGTGACAACATCCGTATGTACATCATTGGCCGGATGCTGAATAGCCGTAAAATCATAGATCTCATATTCATGTGGCACCACGATGATGCCTCCCGGGTGTTGTCCGGTTGTCCGTTTTACCCCGGTACAGCCTTCTGCGATCCTCTCCATCTCGCATCTTCTCTTGACGATTCCACGCTCTTCAAAATATTTGTATACATAGCCGAAAGCTGTCTTTTCTGCCAAGGTTCCGATTGTTCCTGCACGGAATGCCTTCCCCTTGCCGAAAATGACTTCGACATACCGGTGCGCATTCGCCTGATATTCCCCAGAGAAATTCAGGTCGATATCGGGCTCTTTATTCCCTTTGAATCCCAGGAAGGTCTCAAAAGGAATATCGTGCCCTTCCTTGATCAGTAAAGTCCCGCAATTGGGACAGTTTCTGTCAGGCATATCACATCCAGACATACCTTTTTGTCTATAAGGCCTGATATATTCAGAATCAAAATCCACAAAATGACATTCAGGACATATATAATGCGCGCTGAGCGGATTCACCTCCGTGATTCCTGACATCGTTGCAACAAAGGACGATCCCACCGATCCTCTTGATCCTACCAGATATCCATGTTCCACGGAATCCCAGACTAATTTCTGGGCAATGATATACATCACGGCAAATCCGTTGGTTATGATCGAGGTCAGTTCTCTTTCAAGCCTTTCCTCTACAATGTCAGGAAGGTCGGGTCCATAGATCTCATGTGCTTTGTCATAGCAGATCTTTCGGAGTGTCTCATCCGAATTCGGAATGACAGGTGGACATTTTTTAGGATGTACCGGAGAAATCTTTTCAATCCGGTCAGCGATCAGGTTTGTATTGGTCACCACCACTTCTCTGGCTTTCGCTTCTCCCAGGTAGGCAAATTCCTCTAACATCTCCTCGGTGGTCCTGAAATACAGCGGCGCCTGTTTATCTGCATCCGCAAAACCTTTTCCGGCCATCAGGATCCTTCGGTAAAGCTCATCTTCTGGATTGAGAAAATGTACATCACAGGTTGCCACCACGGGTTTTCCGTATCGTTCTCCGAGTTCCACGATTTTTCGGTTATAATCTCTTAGATCTTCTATCGTTGATGCATCATACCGGTCACTTTCGAGCATGAAAGCATTGTTTCCGACCGGCTGGATCTCCAGATAATCATAAAAACGTACGATCTCGGCGAGTTCCTCTTCACTCTTTCCCCGGATAACTGCCTGGAACAATTCCCCTGCTTCACAGGCTGAACCAAGGATCAGACCTTCTTTGTACTCTTCAATCAGGCTTTCCGGTATCCTGGGCCTTCGGTGAAAATAATCAAGATGTGATGCAGATACCAGACGGTTCAGATTCACTCTGCCTATATCATTTTTTACGAGGATGATTCCGTGATAGGTCGGTGCCTTCCTGATCAGATCAGCCGAAGTCTGGCCCATCGCATTCAGTTCGGCGAGCGTTGTCACATTTTGTTCTTTGAGCATGCCGAGAAAACGAAGGAATACTTCCGCCGTCACTCTCGCATCATCCACCGCACGATGATGATGTTCCTGGACGATTCCCAAATGTTTACAGACAGTATTTAGTTTAAATTTATTCAGATTTGTCAAAAGAAGCCTGGCCATCTGCACGGTATCAAGCACCGTAAAATCTGTCTCAATTCCCAGTTCTTCTGCCTTGGCTTCGATGAAACTTACGTCAAATTCCGCATTGTGCGCGACCAGACAGCATCCCTCACAAAACGCAAGGAATTCCGGAAGGATGGCATCAATCGTCTCCGCATCCGAAACCATGGAATCTGTGATACTTGTCAACTCTGTAATCCGGTAAGGAATCGGTCTTTTGGGATTTACAAACACGCTGTAATGATCTGTAATCTCTCCTCCGGATACCTTGACGGCTCCGATTTCGATGATGGCATCTTTTACTGGAGAAAAACCTGTGGTCTCCAGGTCAAACACCACGTAATCTCCATCCAGTGACTGTCCTTTATCATTGACAGCCAATTTCTTTCTGTCATTGACAAAATATCCTTCCACTCCGTAGATAACTTTAAAAGGTTCCTCTGGTTTTACACAGTGATTGGCAATCGGGAAAGCCTGCAGCACCCCATGGTCTGTAATGGCTACTGCTTTATGCCCCCACGACTTAGCCATGTCAATCATTTTGCGGATATCGACAACACTGTCAAGATCACTCATCACCGTATGAAGATGGAGCTCCACCCTCTTTTCCATGCTTTTATCCATCCTCTTTTTACGAAAATCAGGGATCGGTTTGATCCCTACGATGGAAGAAAGCGTCAGTTCATGATCAAAAGTATCCATCCTGGGCATACCTTTGATCAGATAAAAACGATCTGTTTCAAAATGTTCAAGCAGGCCGGGCAGTCTGTCATTGGCAATGAAGATCTTTCCTATGATACTGTCCGAAAAATCTGTGATACGGAAGCTTACGATTGTTCTCTCTCTCTTGATCTCCCGAAGGTCGATTCCCATAATCTGACCGCGGATGACAATCTGTCCGATCTCATCAATAACCTCGGAAAGGGGGACGATCTCTCCCGCACAGTCTCTGCCGTAAATAACATCCGGGTCTTTGCTTCTTTGTCTGAACTCTTGCCTTCTGGCACGTTCCTCAAAGAAATTCCCCCGGTATCTTCCTTTTTTCTTTTCCGCTCCTTCTGCCTGGTCCTGTTCTGGCTTTGAATCCTGTTCCGGATGGATATTGGCCAGATGATTCATCACTTCTCCTACTTCCTGTTTCAGAAGGTGTTTGCTCGAACGGACAGCAAAACTGTCCTCCCCTTCGTGGAAAAAGCAGCGAACCTCTGTCTCTCTTCCGAATCGATGCAAGAAGAGCTTTTCAAAAAAGCTGCGAAGCTCTTCTTCTTTTTCTCTGGCAATGAAGGAATCTTTCAGGTTCAGGAAAATGCAGTTACCCTTCGCTTTACAGGTGCTTTCCTGTAAAAGACTGGATTCGACCCTTCCGAGCTGTCTTGCCTCATAGAGGATACTGTCCCAGTAGGCTGCCAGCAGATAAGCCGTATTATAACTTTCAGGAAGGTCATAGATCTCATCAATACTGACAAAAAGAGAACTCTTATCAAAATACCTCTGTTTAATCTCAAAAGCGACTCTGTTTAATGCCCGTTTGGACAGCAGGGTATCTGCCTCAAGACTGATGATCAGTTCCTTTGTTTTTTTCTTCATGACGATCTTTGTCACGTAAGCCCGGGTCAGTGCATCTGC
The DNA here is from genome assembly GCA_902782625.1 of uncultured Lachnospiraceae bacterium. GTDB lineage: Bacteria > Bacillota > Clostridia > Lachnospirales > Lachnospiraceae > Anaerobutyricum. The sequence continues at coordinate 10,200 of CACZNZ010000269.1, forward strand.
GCTTCCTTCCGGGATCGGGTAATCCGGAAAAACTTTCTGAAACGGCCTTTTTCCTTCCATGATTCTTCCCCCATATTGCAACAATAGGGCTACCGCATCAATCATATCGGCGCCCTATTGTGGTCACGTTTCATTAATCTAACAGGAAATCCTTCAGCTTTCTGCTCCTGCTCGGATGCCGGAGCTTTCGAAGTGCTTTCGCTTCGATCTGGCGGATTCTCTCTCGGGTTACATCAAATTCTTTACCTACTTCTTCAAGTGTCCGGGTCTTTCCGTCATCCATGCCGAATCGAAGACGGATAACCTTCTGTTCTCTCTCCGTCAAAGAAGCCATAGCCTGATTCAGTTCCTCCTTCAGCATGGAGAAGGATGCGGAATCCATCGGAGAAAGAGAATTCTCATCTTTGATGAAATCCCCAAGCTGACTGTCTTCCTCTTCCCCGATCGGAGAATCAAGAGATACCGGATCTCTTGATGTCTTCAAGATCTCATCGATCTTGGAAACCGGCATATTCATCTTCTTGGCGATCTCCTCGTTCGTAGGTTCTCTGCCAAGTTCCTGAAGAAGCATCCTGGAGGTTCTCAGTGTCTTGTTGATCGTCTCAACCATATGAACCGGAACACGGATCGTCTTGGCTGTATCTGCGATACCTCTGGTAATCGCCTGTCTGATCCACCAGGTGGAATAAGTACTGAATTTATTTCCTTTCTTGTAGTCGAATTTCTCCACAGCTTTCATCAGACCCATGTTTCCTTCCTGAATCAGATCAAGAAAAGACATGCCACGTCCGACATATTTTTTCGCAATGCTGACCACAAGTCGAAGGTTTGCTTCAATAAGCTGATCCCGGGCCTGCTGGTCACCTTTTTCAATCCTCTGGGCAAGGAAGACTTCCTCGTCCACTGTAAGAAGCGGAATATTACCGATCTCTTTTAAGTACATACGCACCGGATCTTCAAGGCTTACGCCTTCAAGTACGTCTTCTTCGGCAAGGATTTCAACCTCTTCCCCTTCATCATCTATAAAATCGTCATTGTCAGCGGCATCGTCACTGGTATTGAGCACATCCACATTATGCTTCTCAAAAAAGTCGAGAATCCACTCAAAATCATCCGCTGTCAGTTCAATTGTCTCAAAGGCGTCATTGATTTCACGGTATTCAAGAACATTCTTGTTCTTCGTAGCCTGTTTCATCAAAGACTCCATAATATTCGTATATTCTAATCTTTTTTCATCCATAAATCGTTTAACTCCAATCTATCCTGCTTTAGTGCTGTATTCCCAGTATTTCCATCACAACATCACACATTTGTTCTGTCTTGCATACTCTGTCATGCAGCACAGGCGCCGTCCTGATATCTTCAATTGCTGCCGGAATCGCTACGTGAGAGATCTCGCTTAAGGTATCAATCAAAGAAAAATCACTCTGTGCATCGTATGCCGGGTCAATGGCATTCATAACACTTCTGGTGAATTTAAACGGACTTGCGGTTGAAGCAATGACTGTCGGTGTCTCATCACCGGTTTCTTCCCTGTATTTTTCATAGACGCTCTTACCTACGGCTGTATGGGTATCCATAACATATCCCACATGTTCATACACCGACTTAATCGCCTCTGCTGTCTCCTTTTCGTCAGCATAATTCCCGTAGAAGATATCGAGATTGCTACGCATTTCCTCGTCAATCCTGTAAGTTCCGGTCTTTGAGAGTTCCTGCATCAACTGCAGGTTCTTCTCATCATCATCTCCGGCAATGCGATAGATCAGTCTTTCCAGATTACTGGAAATGAGGATATCCATCGATGGAGAAGAAGTAAGGATAAACTCTCTGTTGCGGTCATAACAACCACTCTTAAAGAAATCAAAGAGCACCTTATTCTCATTGGAAGCACAAATCAGCTTTGCGACAGGCAGGCCCATCAAAGATGCATAGTAGGCAGCAAGGATATTGCCGAAATTACCCGTAGGTACGACCACATTGATCAGGTCATTCTCCTGGATTTCCTTCCTGGCAAGAAGCTGCGCATAGGCATAGACATAGTAGACAACCTGTGGAACAAGGCGTCCGATATTGATCGAATTCGCAGAAGAAAAGCGATATCCGTTTTTCGCAAGCGTCCTGGCAAGCTCCCCATCAGAAAACATCTTCTTTACCCCTGTCTGGGCATCGTCGAAATTCCCTTCAATGCCAATCACAAAGGTATTGTCTCCTCTCTGTGTCACCATCTGTTTTTCCTGAATGGGACTGACCCCGTGTTTCGGATAAAAAACGATGATCTTCGTTCCTTCCACATCTGCAAATCCCGCAAGCGCTGCTTTCCCCGTATCTCCGGAAGTCGCTGTAAGAATCACGATCTCCTCCTGAATCTGGTTTTTCTTTGCGCTCGTCGTCATCAGATAAGGCAGGATTGACAATGCCATATCCTTAAATGCAACGGTAGAACCATGGAACAACTCCAGGAAATACGCATCGTCTTTCCTGACAAGTTCCGCGATGTTCTCCGTATCGAACTTCTGATCGTAGGCATGATTAATACAGTATTTGAGTTCCTCCTCGGTAAAATCACATAAAAAAAGCTTCATTACCTCGTAGGCAACCTGCTGATAACTCATCGCTGACAGTTCTGCCAATGAACAGGCAAGCTTGGGTATGTAGGAAGGAACATACAATCCGCCTTCTACGGCCAGCCCTCGCAGGATTGCCTGGGATGCCGTCGCAGTCTCTTCCCTGTTACGTGTACTTCTGTAAATGAGATCCAGCTCTGCCTCCTTCATCGTTCCATACAAATCAATCAATGGCAATAAATTATATCACAATCGAAAATGAAATGCAAGAATCCTATACCCTTCTTTCGTTTCTCATTTTCAGAATCGCAAAGGTCAGAAAGATCAGTGCCGTAAGCAGACAGGCAAAAGCCGCCGCTTTATAATAAAAATAGATAAAAAGCGTACTGGTATTATCGATTCCCAGGTGGCTGCAGTAATCCCCCACGATTCCGTTATTGCCTGTGATGCTCACATAATAGCCCATCCCGGAAGTG
>CACZNZ010000270.1 GCA_902782625.1 uncultured Lachnospiraceae bacterium
AGTGCCGCACTTAAATAGGCGCATATCGCCCGGGTTTTGTTATTGGCTTCCTGTCCTCTGACTGCATTCCGGTATGTATGAGCCCCCAATACAACAAGCATGAGGGATCCTGCCAGAAAGAGTGCCACGATACCGATCATATACAGTCCTAAAGGAGATCTGTTTTTATTCAGCATCACTGCCCTCCTCTGCTGCCCTTTGTGCCTGAAGGCTTTTTGGGCTCAACACGAACATCCGGAGCCAGATTTGATGCAAAGGAATCATAGGTAATATAATAATCCCTGGTATTGACTGCCAGTCCGTAATTTTCCTGTAAATATTTTAAATCCGGCGGATAGGCTCCTTCGACCACATAGCATTGCAGCGCACATCGCAAGGTAGCATCTTTGACGGAGGCTGCTGCTTCTTCATCGAAACCGCTGCCGCCCGGGTTAAGCTGCCAGATGGCTGCCGCAAGTATGGCAATCACAAGGATCAGGCCGATCACTGCTACCGGACTCAAAGTACGTTTTTTATCTGAGTACACAATGTCCTCCTATCCTACTGCATTCATCATACCAATCAACGGCAGCATAACGCTGAGCAACGACAGCCCGACCGTGACCATCAATACACCGGAAAGGAGTGGATCCACCACGCCTACCAGCCGGTCTACCAGGTTGCCGCAGTTTTCTTCGAGCAAGGCAGTAAGTCTGCTGAGCACGGATTCCATGTCTCCGCTTCGCTCGCCTGCCAGGAGCATTCTGCCGTACACCGGTTCAAACAGTTCTTCATCATATGCTGCCTGTGCAATGCTGTGTCCTTCTTCCATCCTGGCAACACATCGTTTCAGCTTTTCTTCTACCGGCGGACAATCCGTCATGACGATGCTGTCGATCACGGCGATGTCCTGCATCTGCCCACTTGCCAGGTAAGTCTCAAGTGCCGAGGTAAAACGGAACATTCCCATGGAATCAAGAATCTGTGCGACGATCGGGATATGGCGGATCACCGATTCCACGGCTGCTCTTTTCCCGTTGTTCCAGAAATACAGTCCCAGCAGAAGTCCCACCGCCAGAACGATCATCACGATCAGCGCAATCCAGCAGAACAGATAAGCCAGATGAATATAGCGGTACGCCGAGGTGTTCACGTCCCCGGTGAGATTCTGATACACTTCAGAAAATGCCGGCAGAACCATGGCAAGCATCACGGCCAGCACGGCAATGATGAGTACCAGCATCGCTGCCGGATAGGTTACCGCGCTGCGCAGTTTCTCTGAGATAGTCTTCTGGTCTGCGTAATACCTGGACAGGCGAAACAGTACATCTTCCAGACGTCCTGCATTTTCCCCGACCTCAATCATCGAAAGAGCATACTCCGGGAAAATACCCGCCTGCTTCATGGCAGCTGCAAGTGTGCTGCCCTGTTCTACCTGCTCTTTCATAACGACGATAGCCTCTTCGAGGACGCCGCCGTCTCTATGTCCGGATTCCAGCAGAGCGATCGCTTCGTCTGTCTGGATTCCTGCTTTTACCATCATGCCCATGCTTTCACAAAAAGCTGAGACTCCGAGGTTATCTAACTTTTTCTGACTCATATTTCCTCCATCAATACATATACACATCCGTATAGTTGCTTCCGTCTCCGATAAAATCTCCATCCGCTCCATTTGCAGAAAATGTGAGATCCAGCCGGTTCCAGCTGTTTTCTTTCACTTCATAATCCACCGTAACCCAGCCTTGTTCTTTTGTATAGAACATGTTCCAGGCGTGGTAGAGATCATTCGGCGATACATAACCGAAAATGACCTTGGCCGGGATCCCCTGACTTCGCAGCATCGATGCCGCCAGGGAAGCATAATCGAAGCAGATTCCCTTGCCGCTCGTCAATGTCTCGTCGGGCATCGGGATATATCCCGTAGTGACATTTTTCGCTTTTTCTTTATCATAAACGACGGATTTGCAGATGTAGTCGAACACTGCCGTCACTACTTCATTGGCATCCGAAGCCTTACCCGCAAGCTCTTTGGCTTTGGTCACGCATTTGGAGTCTTCTTTGTAGTTGGCGTAAGCACTTGGTCGCAGATACGGCTGGAATTCATCGAGCAGTTTGACCGAAGCCTGCGTCTGGTAAGCCATCGCATACTTGGTTCCTGTCACATTTTCCATCACACGAACCGTATAGTCTCCATCCCCGCACTGCAGTGGAAAGACGGATTCTGTTCCGTCATTCGGGAGATCGTAGGTATAGGTCTGACTTCCCTTGATCACCTGGATCTTGAGTTTTGTAGGCGTTACTGCTTTCGCCGCCACATACCCCGCCCGCGACTGGGACAGATCTATCTTCACAGCATCTGTTCCCTCTGCCTCATCCGGATGGTATTTGGCCTCCTGGAAAACCGGCGCTCTGTAAGACCCTTTCTTTTTCTTGCTCCCGTCCTTTTTCGATGATTCTTTTTTCTTATTCTTATCAGTTTGTTTGCCGGTCTTTTTTCCGGTCTTTTTCCCCGATTTTTGGGCAAGCGGCACTGCGTTCTCCGTGATGGCTTCTGCATCGGGAGCAGGAGGCTTACTCTCACAGCCGCCAGCTGCCACTGCCGCCAGAAATACCGCCAGCCACAAAACAACAATCTTAAGACGCATTTCTTCTATTACCCTCGCTAAGACGTCCTGCAAGGATGTTGAGCATTAAGCCGCAGGCGGCAAAGCACAACACTGAGATTTTCCCGAGTCCCGTGGTAAAGATCATGATAATCTGCCCGATATACGGGACATGTTTTACCACTTTCCCTTCATAATCCCTGTAGGGAACCTCATGGAGATCTTCTCCCTCGTTGGCGTCTCCCTTTGTCCTGAATATCTCATCAACCTTCTGATTCTGAAGAACACGGTGCACGACCAGTGAAGATCCACTCTTAAACGCAATGATATCTTTCTCCTCAATATCCACCGGCTTAATCTTCTTGTTGACATAAACTGCACTTCCCACCGGAATATTCGGCTCCATACTTCCACTGACTACATGATCCACCTCATATCCACGCATCTGCGGAATCACGATAGACGCCGTAACGCCTATGACCGTCAGCAAAATCAAAGTTCCAATCACCCTGAACAGTATAGCTACCGTTTTTGCAATTTTACGCCGTTTTCTCTTGTTCATGATTATTTCCTCTTCATAAAAAAATGTATAAATATCCATGAAAAGGATATCAGATTTTTTGTCAAATGTCTATGCCCATGTTCCTTTATGTTTTCATGTTTCTCATAACTGCAAACTTCTCGGCATCTCCGTACTTCCGTGTGTTTTTATTATATCATTAGAAACTCTAGACATCCGTCAAAAAGAATGAAACTGAAGGGTGGGAGATTTGCCGTGTTTTGCTGGGTTCTAGCGGCTTCCTCCGAAGCCTGACGGCTGTCACTCCTGACGGCTGTCACTGGCCCGTGGCTACGGCCCGATTCGGGGAAACTGATTATTTTAACTGCCTTCGTGCCGCTTTTTGCGGCACTTTCCCTTCTCTAACACAGGGTTTGCCCGAATTCCTCCGCAATCTGA
>CACZNZ010000271.1 GCA_902782625.1 uncultured Lachnospiraceae bacterium
CGAGACCGGCGCGTTCATATCCGGCGGAACTGCAGTCCGCCAAAGAACAGACACGGCGGGGGTTCATTGTACTTTTCAGGAAAGGCAAAATATCTTGTTTCATGCGTTTCTATCCGACGACAAGCGTTCTATTGTAGATATCCGCCCGCTCTTTTCCGGAAGCGGGAAGGATCAACACTTCTGCGCCCATATTGGATCCCAGCACACCGTCTTTATCTTTGCGATCTCCAATGACAAGGCAAGCTTTCGGGTCGATATGCAGTTTTGCCAGGTTTTCGATCAACCCATCCGCATTCGGTTTCAGGCAGCCCAAATCTTCCGCGGAGTAAGCATGATCCGGCCAAAATTGAAGGGCCTCCAGTTTCTCTTTCACGGGATAATCCGAGTAAACGATCACGACAATCCCGGACCTCATGACCTGTTTGAGCCGCTCGATCAGCGCGCCGTCCCGATATTTGGCGATATAAGGAAGCGGCCGCTTCAACATCCATTCGTAAACCAGCCCTGATGACGAGACAGGCAGGCGCATTTTGCGCTCAGCCTCGGAGTAACCCTGTTCATATAGCTTCCTGTATTTTTGAATGATCAAAAAATCGCGGAATTTCCAAAAATGGAGCGCCATACTATTCAGCATGGCCATTCTGACCGGCTTCTGAAAATACAGAGTACCGTCCAAATCGACAATGATCGCCTGATATTCTGTCAGTCGTTTCATGGCCCTATCCCCACAAGATCGGTACGAAGGAACATATCCAAACCGGGAATCCTTATGTAATACAAGGCCACGAACAAAACGATAAGCACGACTACATACAGCATGAGGCCTTTCTCCCGGAACAGTTTCTCCGGCTTCTGAGCCGCGGAATCCGGCTTATAGCAGATACTCAAATAATAGCAGAACAATCCGCAAATTGCCGGGATGACGAGCAAGAGCTCAATTCTGTACTTGATCAGAAACACACCGCAGAAGAAGACCGCAAGGAAGCCATAGAATATGGCTGAGAGCAGCAACCTGATTTCTGTGTACATTCCAAAGGATTTTCGATACAGCTTTGCCTGAGCCGGATTTCCAATCATTCGATATTCCGCAAACCTTTTGGATGCCATGAGGAAGGCGCCGACCATCCAATAGCCCATCACAAAGCTGAGTGGGGGATAGAATGCCGGTGTTATACAAAACCAGCCGATGGCAAAGCGAAGCGCATTGTTGACGGACTCCGACAGGACATCCAGATAGGGAATGTCCTTTGTGCGCATGGGCTTCACATTATACAGAATGCCCATCACAAGCAAAATTGCGATCGTGATGAAGGTAGGCCGATTGATAAAGAATGCGACAATAAGGGACGCAACCAAAAAACAGGCATACTCGGTATAAACAATGCCGGCGTTTAATCCTTCCGTCACCGCCGGGCGAGTCCTCTTCACCGGATGGTATTTATCAAACTCCGCATCCAGCCATTCATTTATGACATAATTTGCGGAAGCGGCCAGAGAGGTTGCGACAAGCCCCAGAAATATACGTGGAAAGCTATTGCTGCCGCTGCCCGTCATCACCCATGCCAACCATACAACGGGTAGGATAAACAGTTGCTTGATCCAATGATCAAAACGGGCGATTTTTAAGTATGCAATCAATTTCTATTTCACCTTCCGTTGACTTTTATCATTCTCTTGAAAGCCGGATTGAAATCTTTGCTTTTCAATACTCTGACAAGTTCGTGTACAACGACTACCAACAGCAAAAGATATGCCATCAGATAAATCCAGAAGTCAACATAGGTCATTCTGAAATCATCTCTGAAGCTCAACCTAAATTGTGTTGCCACTCCCCAGTATGTAGGGATCGTGAATACGAAGCCATATAGTATTACTTCCATTGTTGAAAGGCTTTTACCAACTCTTTCATCTCCGTGTTCCATGAGTTCCATGATTAAAGGTATCGAAAAGTAACATAAAGTGTAGCGAAATGCGTTAGTTGGAAAAAAAGTCATAGCAGCGCACATGAAGAAAACCGTTCGGTTATGAGAACTGCTGAGAAATGAAAAAAATAACATCATCAGCAGAAAGAAAATTGAGATTGATGATCCTATCGTTTCATTTGCATGACCCGTTGCCAGAAATGAGCCGGTGCAAACTAAACCTTTTACGAATTCTACTCTACCAATGCAACTCGCCTTAAAAGTACTCGCAACATTCGAAAGCCACAGGAGAAGCCCATCTTTCCCAAGAAAAAAGAAAAACGGCCCGAAAAAGAATATGATGCCATAAACTATCAGGCGAAAAGTCTCTTTCCAGCGCTTTTCTTTCAGATACAGGAGTCCAAATATAGCAGGATATATTTTAATTCCAGCACAAATTGCAATCAGGACCATGGCCAGCTCCCGCTTGATTTTTGACTCGCTTTCCCGCCATTTTAATGCGATCAACAGCAGCACCACGAC
>CACZNZ010000272.1 GCA_902782625.1 uncultured Lachnospiraceae bacterium
AAGGGAAACCTTCTTCTTGTTATGAATGGTATCCCAGAAATCCTTCTTTACCTTCCCCAAGTTCTTTAGCCCCGTGGTCTTCCAGGCACCATCTTTCCTCTCCACCGCACCGCAAACAATGCAGCCGCCATATGAGTTGGCAAAGGATGAGTAGGTATCCCACAAGGAGCCTGGCAACCCACCATTTGCTGCTTTCGCTTCGAGGCGGTTGTCTTCTCTGTACTGGTCAAACTGCTTCGGATCAAACATCATACCGCCTCCTCTCTGCTAGGGATCTGCCCATCTTTATACTTTTTGCTACTGGGATGGGTTTTATTGGTTGGCTTCGCCATCCAGGTCTTGCACCCAGCCAAACCAATATTTGTCAATCCAGTTTGTGGGTATTGCTGATTTTAAATTCCTCGTCCTCTCTGCGGTACAATCCGCGACCTCCAGATGATGGCGAGATCATGTCTCCACCTTCTCATCACGACCCTTGACAATGGAACTGAAACACTCGGTGCGATGATGAATTGGCGATTACTTTTCGGAAAGATAGCTAATGACGTCCACTATGTCACAATCGAGCTCATCGCAGATCCGAAGCAGCACATCAATGCTCACAGGCTCATTCTTCCCAATCTTTGCCAAAGTTGTCCTGGAAAAGCCGACCTTTGTGGCAAGTTCCGTCTTTGATAACTTCGCATCTATCAGTTTCTTCAGAAGTGGGTCATATGATAATTTTCTAGATGGTTGCTCTTTCCCTTCTCCTGCCATCAAGCTTCTCCTCCTGTTCGATTGATTATTATATTGCAATACTTGTTTACCTTTCAATACCTTATGTAAGCTTTTGTGAACTTGATGTAAAGAGTTTTTGAATAGAATTCATTCCATATGTCGAATTTCGGCTTCATATCGTCTACTTTGCGAATCTTCGCATAGGTTGTGTTATGCAAACAGGACTTAAGCAGACGTTCTTTCAGTGTCAGATAATTGATTTCGGTCATATGCCGGTCGAAGGCTTCCTGCCTGCCTGTGTGCAGCAGATTGTCCGGCACCATCCAGATACCCTCTGAATTATCCTTCAGAAATCAGTTCTGCAGAGGTAGCTTTCCGGGCTTTCGATGAATCAGGCAGCTGATAATTCAAGCACGGAGCAGATTTCAGGCAATTCAGAGTCTTTCTCAAAGGCCGCAGATCTTCCTGAATTTCATAAGGATCCAATCCTCAGAAAATGAAATCCTACAGGGCTTCGCGTATAAGAAGGAATTATCTGAAATTAGATTTATTATAACATTTTTAAAACAAAAATCAATATGCTGTTTGTGTTTAAACCTGTCATCTTATTCTGTTCGCAGCCCATATCCGTTTCACACGGGAAGAGATGTATGAAAACGAAAACATGTCATGTGACAATTGAGAATAATCCGGTACTTTTGGGGATTTTTCCTGGCGAATAATCATTGGCCGGATGTTCCTGTTCCAGAAGGAGCAGTCACATAAATCACTTCCCGTGATCACGCCACAACATAATCATGGGCGTATCACCGCTGTCGCTGACGGGATGTTTTTTGAGCATGTCGTCCCTTCTGCCAGCGGATGGCATGCCATGAAGGTGGACAGCCAGGCCGGCTGAATGTCCGGAAAGTATAGCGAGATCACAACAGCATCATACAACAAGCCCGCAGTCTGGTTCATTCGAGCCGGACTGCGGACTTGTTTGCGTTCAGAGTATTCATTCTGCTGTCAGTGTGATTGTTACATTGCCGTTACCCAGGAGGTTCCTCATCTCCTCAGGCGTTTTGTCTGTGATCCTTCCCAGCCGGGTGTAAGCCCAGGAATTGCTGCCGTAAAAAATGACCATCTGGCTGCTGGAATAGAGGACGATTTCTCCTGAGGAAGTAGTGGTCTGTACATCGTGACTCGGCAGACGCTGCCCGATGGAACCCACCTGTTCAAAGCCGCCGTACATGGACATCTGAATGGAAAGTCCGTTTGCGGCGAGTTCCTTTAAAGCATTCACCGAGTCGTTGTCTTCCCAGGCTACCTCGACAGGCGTATCACCGATCATCATCCTGATCATTCCATGATCCTCCGTTTGTCCATTTTCAATCTGTGCATTCAGCCAGGTCAAAATATAACTGACTGCATCCTCAAACGGCTGGCCGAAAAACTCATGCCCGCCGCCGCTGATCACATGAAACTCGCAGTTGGGGATGATCTCCTCTGCATCTTCTGACCAGGAAATCGGCACAGTACCGTCCCGGTCGCCATGGAGCAGCAGGACTTTACCGGAATAAGAGGCAAGCATCTCATTGAAATCCACGTTCCAAAGATCCGTGATATAGTTTCTGCCCACATGCATCCACCCGCCGAACAGGCTGACATCCTCAGGGACATCCTCTTCTGTCTTATAGCGATTGAGACTGTGATCTTCCCTGGCGGACAGTGCCGGGTACATCAGCATCATCCCGGCGATTTCGTCCTGATGACCGGAGCCTGCGATGATCGTGACCAGACCGCCCTGACTGCCGCCCAGCAGGAAGATCTTTTGTCTGTCCACAAACTCCCAGCCATTTGCCGCGTTCAGCACAGCTTCCAGATCAGACGCTTCTGTCAGAACAGACATCTCATGGCTGGTGCCGCTGCTTCTGTTCTGCGTGCCGGGCGCGCTCCCGCCACGAAAGTCGAATACATAGGCCGCATATCCGTTCTGCGCCAGCCTTTCGGCATATCGGATACCCGAATCATGGTTGTTGCCGAGTTCGTGAGAGAAGATCACAAGAGGCAATCTCCCTTCACCATCGGGAATATACGCAATGCCGTAAATGCTGTCAGCGCCGTTCTGACACCAGATTTCTTCTGTTCTGTAATTCATCGCTGTTTCACCGGCACTTTCTGCAAATCCTGTGCAGGTCAGAATCAAGGCAAGGATCGCGATGCAAACCATCATCTTTTGCCTCCGGTCTTCTGTCATTTCAGCGATCTTCCAAATTCATAGGCTTCCTGCTGCTCCTTCGCCTTCCCGGCGGCTTCACCGGCATCGTTGATGCCTCCGCAGAAGAGCGAGCCGCCGAGCTCTGCTTTCTCAAAGCATTCGATCCAGCCCTGTAAGCCGCTGACAGCCCTTTTCGGAACGAAAGCTTCGTCTTCGGCTGCTGTGGAGAGCATGTACACGCTGCGGAACTTATAGTCCGAAGCGTACAGCGGATTCATGCGGTCCAGCAGGGTCTTCATCTGGCCGCTCATTTCGTAGTAATAGATCGGGGTCACGAAGACCAGGGTATCCGCATTCATGACCTTATCAGCAATCATGACTGCATCGTCCTTCTGCACGCACTTCTGTGTCATCTGGCAGGCGAGGCAGCCCTTGCAGAATCCGATGTTTTTTCCCTTCAGGCTGATATGATCTACCTGATGGCCCGCATCCTTCGCTCCGGCGATCAGACGCTCTGCCAGGATGTCCGAATTGCTCTTTGCCCTGAGGCTTGTGGAAATCACAAGTACATTGCTCATTTCAGATATGCCTCCATAAACTTCTGAATCTTATCGAACGGAATGATATCCTTTCGGTCATAGAGATCGGTATGCACCGCGCCGGGAATGATAACCAGCTCCTTGTTGTCGCCCTTCAGCAGCTTGAACGCGTCCCGGCTCATATAGCAGGAGTGGGCTTTTTCGCCGTGAATCATCAAGACTGCACTGTCGATCTCCCCGGCATAGGTAAAGAGACGGGTGTTCATGAGGGACGTGCCCGTGGAAGCCACCCAGCCTTCATTGGAGTTCAGGGAGCGGGGATGATAGCCGCGCTGCGTATTGTAGTAGTCATAGTAGTCCTTCACGAAGAACGGCGCATCATCCGGCAGGGGATCCACCACGCCGCCGGCTCTCGCGTAA
>CACZNZ010000273.1 GCA_902782625.1 uncultured Lachnospiraceae bacterium
CTCCCGGGGATCCAGTCCGGCCGTCGGTTCATCCAGAAGAAGCACCTGGGGTTCCCCAAGAAGCGCCTGCGCGAGCAAAAGCCGCTGCTTCATGCCGCCGGAAAAACCGCCGGCTGCCTTATGCCTCACATCCGCAAGGTTTGTGAGTTCCAGCACGCGGTCACACTCGTTCTTCAGCTCCGCCCCCTTCAGGCCTTTCAGCCTGCCCATGTAGGAAACAAAGCTCTCCGCTGTCATGTGCTCGTAGATTCCCTGCTGCTGGGGCATATAGCCCAGGACGCCGCGGAAGATATCGCCAAGCTCCAGGATGTCCCGTTTCCCGTAGAGGATCTCCCCTTCGTCCCGCCGGATGTTGTCCGTGATCAGATTTATCATGGTGGATTTGCCCGCACCGTTGGCACCGAGGATTCCATAGATCCCCGGCACGAAACGCATGGTAAAGTCCGAGAGCGCTGTAAGGTCGCCATAGTGCTTGGTTACATGCTGCAAGGTCAGCGAACGCATATCATGATCTCCTTATTGATACCCTACTCCTCAATTTCATCTCTGAGATACAATGTAATCTCATCACTGACATTGATTTCTTCTCCATTCAGTGTACCCTTCACTTCTACACGGAACATTGTCATCCCATGATCGAAATTTCCGGGTATCAGCTCTAATAATCCTAATGAGTCAGGACCTTCAACTAAGCTATGTGTTCTGTCTGGAAATTTATCTCCATACCCCCCATAACCCGCAGCTGCCAGCGGATAAAATTCCCCGTTAAAAGCGAAACGTACATACATAAACGTCTGATAGTTAAAAAATTTGTAGTCCGTATTATTCAGGAAACTGACCGTATAGGTATACTTCCCGAGATCGTCAAAGGAATCAATATAATAGCTGCCGCCGATCTTTTCAGCATTCAGTTCGAGCTTTACCCGAAAAGTATTTTCTTCCTCGATTTCAGAAGGTTCTGCCGGGTCCTCTGATACTTCTGTATTTATACCCTCCTCTTCAGGTACTATGGCCGGATCCTGTTCATCCGCATTCGTATAAAGCAGCTTTGGCTCGCCGCCGCGTACCGGATAGGCCTTCAGCCATTCCGCTTCTCCGCCGCTTCCGGATTCACGAAAAATATAATAGATATGATCCGCGTCTGAACCTGCCAATATACATGTCCTTGCACTTCCGTCTCCGCTGATCATTGTATTCTTTCCTGTACTCTCTGACAGCACATTTCCATCGAAGTCCTTTATGCAAAGCGTAAACTTACTCAGGTCTCCTTGCGGAAAATAATAGCTGATGATCTTTCCCCGATCGATCTCGGAACTGGTTCCAAGCCCGCTCAATTCCGTCTCCATTTGGATTGATCTGCTGATTTCTCCGGAGGTCAGATCCAGTACATAGGCTTCATTCACGGAGTGAAAATCACTCATCGTGGAAATAATCAGTCTGTTCCCGGCTACACAGAAATTCCTCAGACAGAAGGGGACATCGGCATCGTACAGTGTTTCTGTTTCTTGTTTTTGAAGACTATAACGGTATATGTGGAGCCTGGATGCCTGCTTCCAGTCCTCTCCTTCTTCCCGCGCATCCTGGGTCGTAATGGAATAATACACCTCATTCCCGGAAATACAGAAGTATAGAATACCGTTGATCTCCTCATTCAGGAATATCTGATCTTTCTTCGGATCAGTCAGGGAATATGCACGCAGCAGCAGTTCCTGCCGGTAGGTTCCCGACTCGATCGTACTATTTGCGCCGCCAACGATCACATAATCGTCTGTGTAGTCTGCGTACCGATTCCCACTGATCATCTGGCTGCGCTGATCTTCCGGCAGGAGCACACGTACTTCTTCCCGCCCGGTACCATCCAGGTTCATCCGATAAAGGCATCTTCCGTCATAGTGTCCTTCGCTTGTCACCCTGTCCGTAATCCAATAGATCTTATCTCTTCGTATTCCCATACCGAATACGGATTCACTTTTACCCGTCGGCACAGCATTACATTCTTCTGAATCGTGCGTGCATTCCGGCTTTCCGCAAAGAACATTGCAGATACCAGATGCTTTATCATAATACATAAATTTCTGATATCCATCCTTTTGTACACCGGAGAGAAAGAATACAACATCCCCCGCTGTATACAGTTCAGCCGTCATATGCACGTTTCTGGGTATTATTTCTGCGTCATCTGCTTCGATCGATGAACGCTTGCCGCAGGACACACAGATCAATATCATGATCGTCAATAGCATTATGGAACATTTTTTCATGGTTAGTCTCCTTACTTCTCCATCTCGTCCCGTAAATATATTATCTCATAGGTTCTACTCTTTGATTTCCTTTTTAATCATATCCTTTCTGCGATTGTCATTTGTAATCAGTGCGGTGAGAGGATTCAATTCCATAATTCGACTGCATCATCTCCATTTATTGGCAACCCTATCAATTTCCTGCTTTGATGATCAAAAGACATTTCCCAATAGTAAAATACATTTTCATCGGCACCTAATGGGGTAATAGTTACTTCGTGAGAAAGTACTGATAATGTCGTTTCAGATTCCTGTTTTCCTGAGAAATCATAACTCTTCAGGTAATCTCCCTGTAAAGAGAACACCCTGTCATGTGAAAAAATATTGTACTCTTCCTGCGTATGGTTTTCAAAGCCCGGCCGTATTCGAACAGTTCCATTTTCCTTAATGCATTCATATATCCTGCCATCGTCTGATGATATCAAAACACTATCATCCGTGACCCAGAAATCCCGGGAACACAGACCGGGAAGTTCTGTGTTGTCTATGTCGCACAGTACCTTCTTTGACCCATCCTGAATATTGTACTGCGTAATGGTCAGATAACGATCTGCCAGTCTGCCTTCTTCGTTTTCTGCGGCAGAAGACATCATATAATAAAGACAGTCACCATAAGGCTGTATTCTGACTGATAAACCGCCTTCTATAGGTTCTGTGTCTTCAATAAGAATATCATGATCAGGATCTTTCAATGAATATGCGAAGATCTGCACTTTATTTACCGGATACCCGTCTTTTATGATTTCAGATGAACTTTCACCACACAAGAACATATATCCACGGTGAAAGAAGACCTCCGTGTTTCCTCCTGGCACGTCGTCAAAGCGCTTCGAGATCGTCCGAACCAGTTCCCTTTTTGTGCCATCCGGTTCAATACTGAAAATATGATATCCATTTTCGATACCTTTTACGTTTGTACAGGCGCCCAGCCAATACAGCTTCCCATCATAATACGAAAGTCCCAGCACTCTCTCATTTGCCAGAAAACTATTGCAATCCTGTGAATTATGAAGGCAATCCGGCTTTCCGCACAAAGGTCCTGATACACCGCTCTCCTTGTCAATAAACATAAGTCGTTTTAGAGGAGACGTGCTCATATCTGCAAAATACAGAGTTTTTTCAGTAACTGCCATGCTGCCCATGAGTCGGGAAAAGTCTCTGTCGCAATCAACTGAGCTTTTATAGGATTCCTGCGTACATGCACATAACAATACTACAATTATCAGAATAGTAGTTTGTAAAAAAGCCCTCATCATTGATGTCCTCCATAAATTAGGTTATCGCACAATTACAAACACTCTGTCTAAAATGAAGCAACTTCCTCTTGCCATAAAGTTTTCATTTCTCCTGTTTCTATAGAGATTGAACGTAAACACCTTTGTTTGGTTTTTTCGTCTTTCTTCCCATCAAAGTAATAATATAGATTCTCATCATCCGACCCGCAGAATGTATGAGTATATACGAATTCCTTATAAGT
Organism: uncultured Lachnospiraceae bacterium; assembly: GCA_902782625.1. Classification (GTDB taxonomy): domain Bacteria; phylum Bacillota; class Clostridia; order Lachnospirales; family Lachnospiraceae; genus Anaerobutyricum. Next base: position 3,778 of record CACZNZ010000273.1, read on the forward strand.
AATCAGATCCTCCGTATTTTCGTAATGATTGACTACATTCCCCGAATAATCAGAGATCGTCACCTTTGACCATGTTTCCTGTGTTACCAGGTTTACAGAGTCTTCTTCACTCTTATTTCTACATGAAGAAAGAACTCCCATCAGAAAGATTATTAGGATCATCGATATAAAAACCTTCTTTTTCATCATAATCAATATCTTCTCCATTGGCCCGCTGTAAAATGTGCCCACAGAACCTGCATCCCGCCTTCTGTAAGCGGAATCTGAACATGATACGTGTCTTCTGTTTCTAAATTCTGGAACATAAAGAATACATTCTCTTCATTGGCTCCCAGAAATGTCATCACACAATCTGAAAAGCCTTCCCAGGGATAAACACTCTCCATAACTGTTTTTCCGTCAAAATCCATGACAAGGATTCTGAAAGCATCCTCTCCTTCCCGGATCAGGCTGATTTCCTTATCTGCAGAAAGGTGATGCGCACCGGGAACATCATAACATTTTTCC
>CACZNZ010000274.1 GCA_902782625.1 uncultured Lachnospiraceae bacterium
ATGTATTAAACCACGATATGAAAAAGAAAGGAAATATGGTGTTATAGCTTCTATAAACATCATACAAGGGGTATATGCAAGAAGAAAAAACCGGATTTCTGGAGCAGTACTATATCGCCTGCTGCAGACCGTCACAATACCACAAGACACTGATGAAGAATTCCAAGGCAGCATTGGTGAGGTATCTGGTCGTGCTATGCATGTTCCTTACTTTACTGGATACGGTGATACCTTTTGCGGCCTGGGATGTAAGTGTCGGAGGAATGAAAAACCTCATCCTCCGGGGCATTCCGTCATTTTCCCTGAAAGACGGATTATTTCAGGCGGAGGAACCGCTGGATTTTACGCTGGGGAATACAACCCATATCAAAGTGGATTCTAAAGAGAAAAAATTTACTTCTCAGGATATTGACTCGGAGTATCTCCAGGAATTTCTGATCAGCCGAACCAATATTCTGGTTTCTGCGGATTATTCGGTAAGAGAAATCAAACTGTCTGATATGAAGTCCTTTACGTTAGACAACCAGTCTCTCGTGGATTTCCTTCCTTTTATCAGGGCAACAATCGGACTGACTATGCTGATCACAGTGCTGGTCAAGATAGTTGAATACCTGTTTGTCGCAGCATTTTTTGCTCTGTTTTGCAGAGGAAGTGTTAGAAATGAAGAGGGGAAGATGGTTTCAATGAAACAGGCGTTTGTCATTGCTATCTATGCAAAGACACTTTTTGCCATTATCAACAGTGTTGATGCGGCGCTTGGAGGAATTCTGCCTGCGACACTGCTGATCATAGCAAATGTGTTTGTGACGATGATGTATATCAGCAGAGTGGAAATGAAGATTCTCGGTGTGGACAGCAAATGGAAATTTAGGGAGTAATCTCTCAGAAAGGATGGATGATTATGTCGAGGGTGACTCTGGTAACCGGCGGCAGCCGAAGCGGAAAAAGTGTAATAGCAGAAGAAAAGGCAAAGGAATATGGAAAACGCAGTGTTCTCTATCTTGCCACGGCTATCCCGGTCGACGATGATATGAAGGAAAGAATTCGCATACATCAGGAAAGAAGGGATTCGGCCTGGGGGACGTATGAGGGATACCGGGAACTGGGAGAAGTCGTAAAAAACACAGAAAAAACGACCATACTCCTGGATTGTGTAACTGTGCTGATCACCAATGTACTTTTTGAGGAGGAGAGGAATTTTGATGAGCTCTCTGCCAGAGAGGTTGAGGATCTGGAGCATGAGATCATGATGGAACTTTCTGATCTGGTCAAGGCAATCAGGGATACAAACAAGAACCTCGTAATCGTGACCAATGAAGTGGGAATGAGCGTGGTTCCGTCATATCGTCTCGGCAGGATATTCAGTGACATAGCCGGAAAGGCAAATCAGCTTCTGGCAAAACTTGCGGATGAGGTGTATCTGTCGATCAGCGGGATTCCCATGCGGCTTAAATAATCTTCATGATAAGGTGGAAAAATGAAAAAAACAAAAAAGAAAAAGAAAAGAAGCATGATACCTTTGCTGCTGTTTTTGATCAGCCTGGCAGTCTTTTGCGCGGCAGCCTACAGGATTCTGAATGTGCAATGGCTTTATCATGAGGCAGAAAAGGAATATGAAGATCTTAGAAAGTACACCGAAAAGGACCCGAACCCCAAGAAAGATAAATGCCCTGTTAAAGTGGACTTCGATAAGCTCAGAAAGGTTAATCCCGATGTGATCGGATGGATCTATATCCCGAAGACAGATATTGATTATCCGATTGTCCAGGGAAAAGACAATTCCTATTATCTGCATCGGACTTATAAAAAAGAAAACAATTTTGCCGGATCTATTTTCCTCGACAGTAATTGCAGAAAAGATTTCTATTCCGCTAACAGCGTGGTGTATGGTCATAATATGAGAAACGGAAGCATGTTCGGTATGCTCAAAAAATACTATGATACGAAATACAATGAAAAAGCGGACTATAAAAAGAGGAATATCGTCTGGATCGTCACACCGACCAGAGAGAAAGAATATACAATCTTCGCTGCCAGAGAGATCAATGTCAGCAAAGACATGGATGTATATACCATTGATTTCGGCACAGTAGAAGAGTATCAGGAGTATCTGGAAAATGCGGTAAAGAAATCTCTTTACAATACAAAAGTCCCTGTCAGTACGAATAACTTTATTCTGACGCTTTCTACATGTACTTCCACGACGGAGACCGGCAGGTTTATCATACAGTGTAAACTGATTCAGGATACGGAGAGAAATGCAAAATAAAAACAATACGGATCTGCGGATGGTTTTGAAAACAGATTTATTAATCTGTGGATTAAATCTTGTAATCACACTGGTTTTAAATCTGTTTCTCGAATTCACATTGCGCAGGTCGCTTTCAGAGGTTTTCAATTTCATAAATGAAAGAACCTTTGTGTTCCTGTATAATGGACTCATTCTGTTTGCCACATTATCACTGGTCCTGCTGTTTCGTAAAAAAGCATTCGCCTATGCGGTGATCGTCGGCGGATGGCTTATGGTGGGTATTGCAAACTATGTGGTGTTAAGCGACAGAAAAACGCCGTTTACCGCAGTGGATCTGCAAATGTTTCATTCCATTCTGCCGGTCCTGCGCAGTTATTTGAGTCTGTGGCAGATTCTCGGCGGAATGATTTTGCTGATTGCTGGTATCGTTGGCCTGGTATGCCTGTTTTTGTACACGCCGGAACAGGCAAAACATTTTCAGTTCCGGACCAATTTCTGTGTGGTTGTTGTGATTTTTGCCATGCTGTATCTTTGTACTTATGTAGGCGTGGGTAAAAGACAACTCATCGGAAGATTCGATAACCTGATTGACGGCTATCATGATTACGGAGTGACATTCGGCTTTTGCGTCACTGCGATTGATACCGGGATTGACCGTCCTATTGATTATTCCATGGAGAAAATGCATTCTCTGAACAAGAAAATCAACAAAAAGACTGCAGAACTGAAAAAGAAGGAAAAGAACAAGGAAAAGCACAGTCCCAATTTTGTTTTTATTCAGCTTGAGTCCTTCTTTGATGTGACAACGGTAAAAGGGCTGCAGGCTTCCCAGGATCCGATCCCCTTTATCAGAAAGCTTCGAGAGGAATATACTTCAGGATATCTGAAGGTACCTGTGTACGGGGCAGGAACGATCAATACGGAATTCGAAGTCATGACCGGGATGAATCTTGACTATTTCGGGACTGGCGAGTTCCCGTACCGAAGTATCCTGCATAAAAGAACCTGTGATAATATGAGCTACTGGCTGAAAGAGGCAGATTATGCAACCACTGTCATCCATAATAATAATGCCTCGTTTTATGACAGGAATAAAGTTTTCTCTAATCTGGGCTGGGATTGTTTTGTCACGGAAGAAAACATGGATGTTGCAGCCATGAATGAGGTGGGCTGGGCAAAAGATGTCATTCTTACTGACTATATCATGAGTACGATTGATTATACGAAGAAGAAAGACCTGATCTATGCTATCTCTGTGCAGGGACACGGAGATTATCCCTCTTCCGACCAGTCAGGAAAAGATATTCAGATCACAGCTTCTGCCGGTACGGATTTCACACAAAAACAGCTTAATCAGTACACCTATTATGCCAATGAGACAAGGGAGATGGATTCCTTTATCGAAACACTGCTAGGAAAGCTTGCGCAGTATCCAGAGGAAACCGTAGTCATTGCTTACGGCGATCATCTGCCCGGCATGAATCTGGAATCCGACGATCTGACCAGTGGGTCGAAATATAAGACTCCTTATTTTATATGGGATAATTACGGCTATCATAAAAAACATAAAGACAAACTGTCCGGTAATGTTGCCGCATGGCAGCTTGCCTCTAAAGTGTTCGGGCAGGCCGGCATACATCAAGGCACATTAAACGCCTATCATCAGACCATGTCTGAAAGTAAGAACTATAAAAAGAATCTGAAGCTCCTCCAGTATGATATGCTTTACGGAGATAATTTTGTCAGAGACGGTAAAGCAGATCTTAAACCTTCCGAGCTTCAGTATGCGTGGAAACCTGTGGAGATTGAGTATATTCTTCCAAGGGAGGATGACATTGTTATCGCAGGCGACCGGTTTACCAAAGCAAGCCGTGTCTGTGTAAACGGCAGACCGATCAAGACAACGCGCCTTAGCAGCCACCTTCTTCGGGTGTCCAAAGGAAAAATCAAAGATAAAGACAGTGTAGTTATTGCACAGGTAAGTTCCACCAATGATAATATTATCTTCAATGAGTCAGAACCCTTTGAATATCATGAAGAAAGTGATAACAGATAATCCTGAGCATAGTTGATGAAAGTTCTTGTCGCCGGAGAGGAAAGCTTCAGGGAAGGAATGGCAATCCCGAGCATGCGGCTGGCATAGGGTTTCAGCGGAAGAGCTTTAGCATGGTAAGGCGCGAAATCAAGAATCAGTTTCGGCAGAATACTCATGCCGAGTCCACATTCAACCATCGACAGGATCGTGTAATCATCTTTGGCCGTATATTGGATATCCGGCGTAATATGATTGGTTTTGAGCATGTTGTGGATGTCATAGTCGATACCAAAAGTAGATATGATAAAGGTCTGATGATTGAATCTCTCAATCGGAAAGATATCTTTCTCCGTCAAAGGATAATCGGGAGGAAGAATTGCAAGGAGTGGGTCTCTCGCAAGAGGGATCCACTCTATTTTATTGCGGTCGGATCCCGAAACACTCAGAAAGCCCAGATCAACTTCTCCGTCATTGAGCCATTGAAGGATTTCCTCGTTTCCGCCTTCTTTAAAATGTATCGTGACAGACGGATAGTCATTCTTGAAATTTCGGATGATGTAAGGGAGCCATTTCCTGGCGATGGAACTGTAGGTTCCAATCGAGAGGCTTCCCTTTTCAAGATGATGAAGAGCAGCGACTGTCTGCTCGAGGTTCTCCTGACATTGGACGATCTGCGTGATGAAAGGCAGAAGTTCTCTTCCTGCCGGCGTGAGGCTTGCTCCATTCCGGTTTCTCTCAAACAAAGTCAGGTCGAATTCCTGTTCCATTCGGGCCAGGGTATGGCTGATGCCTGACTGTGTGTAGCCAAGTTCTTTAGCTGCTTTGGATAAAGACTGGTGTTTTGCTACAGAACTGAAAATCTGATATTTGCTGATATCCATAGAAACCTCCTTTATTTATCAGACGGGACCATCATATAAATGCTTTGCGTTCGAGTCTTGAATTAAAAAATGTATGTGACAATTATAACACAAAACATGAGTTTCTGTCATATATATTAGTAATATCATGTAGGGTTGTCGCTTTTATGAACCAATAGAATACGGTATAATCGAATTTGTGAAAACAATATTAGGAGGAGAGAAGTATGTCAACAACAATAGCAATTATCATTGCCTTTGTCTGCTACCTGGCCCTTATGATCGGGATTGGTTTTTGGGCGATGAAAAAGACGACAGGGGCAGATGATTTCTTTTTAGGAGGTCGTGGATTGTCCGCACCTGTTGCGGCGATGAGCGCACAGGCATCCGACATGAGCGGATGGCTGTTGATGGGACTGCCGGGTTCTGTGTATGCTTTAGGAACAGGACAGGCCTGGATTGCCATCGGACTTGGTCTGGGAACGATCATCAACTGGCTTTTCATAGCGAAACCGCTGCGGTCCTATACCATTGTGGCTAATAACTCACTGACGCTGCCGGAATTCTTCGGCAACCGTTTCCATGATGAGAAGAAGATCTTACTTGGTATTTCATCAGTGATCATTGTCATCTTTTTCCTTGTCTATACGGCGTCAGCACTTGCTTCAGGAGGAAAACTCTTTAATACCGTATTCGGGGTGGACTATCATATAGCTCTTTTCATAGGTGCGGCAGTTATCCTGATCTACACATTCATGGGAGGATTCCTTGCGGTAAGTACAACAGACTTTGTTCAGGGAACATTGATGTTCATTGCCCTGATCACTGTGCCGATTATAGCATGGAAATATGTCAGTGGCGATTTTACCAATCTTTTAAATGCAAGTGGTGTGAATTCTGCTCATTATATGAGCCTTATGTATAACGGAGACCACCCGATTAAAGCAGTGGAGATCATCTCCAATCTGGCATGGGGTCTCGGGTACTGTGGTATGCCGCATATCCTGGTCCGTTTTATGGCGATCAAGAGCAATAAAGAACTGAATAAATCTGCAGCCATCGCGATTATCTGGGTAGTGATATCCCTTAGTTTTGCGATTGTGATCGGCGTGGTAGGAAGGGCATTCCTGATGCCGAAGATTCTTGGCGAGACTGCAGGGGCAGCTACTGCAGAATCAGTATTTA
>CACZNZ010000275.1 GCA_902782625.1 uncultured Lachnospiraceae bacterium
AATCGAATGTAAGTACACAGATATTCCGGGCAGAGGGCGGGATAATCCCATCCGTCACAGCCTGTTCTAATTTGCTTTCAATCACTCCCTTGGCAGAACGGGTATAGCAAAGAATATAGATCTCATCGGCAGGACAAAGCTCATTGGAAAGAATATAAATCAGCCTTTGAATAATCGTATAGGTTTTGCCTGTGCCGGGCCCGGAATTGAGAATGATATGTGAGTTGATCGGTGCCCGAATGACCGTGTCAGGGACAGAAATTTCTTCATAGCGGGATGCTGTGCTTTTCTCCATCTCAGGAATCTGTTCAGCGGGGACTTTGAATTTCTGAGGTTCTTCCTCTGCAGCAGGAAATTTGTCGTGTGCGTATTCTACCACATCGTCCGTAATTCTAATACCGATAATTTTCTCCATAAACTGGCGGAGGTCTTCTCTCTCCTGCATGACAGTTTCTTCCGGTTCAATTTCTCTTCTGATAGGAGTTGCGTTCGGTGCTGACATACAGCTGTCATATTCTCTGCATGAGCTGTTTTCACATCGGTTTTCCCAGATGATTGCCCCGTTTTTCAGCACCGGACCGTAGGACAGCTCTTTTCTGTCATCAAGAGCACACGCAGTCGACCTGCTTATCATTTCCTCCTGACCGCTGCTGAGGGCGACCCTATCAAGTCCCCTTCCATATCTTTGATTGATCTCACGAAGAAGTGCGGCTCCCGTTATCTTTTCAATATAACGCTCGTCACTTCTGATATCTTCTTTTCCTCTGATATAAATATTGGAAGTAATATTGATATTTGACTCAAGCATCTTTATCCCTCATCTCGTGCAGATCATAATAAAATCGAAGTTGATTGATTTCATGACGAACAGCATATTCGGGGCCTATGTGCCGATTGACCACCTTTACTCTGGCTATCTGATCCTTTCCAATTTCCATCGACATTTCAAGCATCTCATTCAAAAAGCCCTTGGTCTCTACAGAAAAAGTACAGTAGCGGTTTTTGCCGGAGGAATCAGTAAAAATAAAATGAGCATCTGTGGCATCGGTTGTTAACGAAAAAGACAACGATTTACTCTGATTGCCAACCTTCGTACCCTTTTTCAAAACAGGATACGGTACGCCGTCACTAAGCAGTACACAGATATCATCCGCCAGTCGGAATTCACAATCAATGGCCGATGTAATGGCCGCACCCTTTGCAACCATCCATTGATAGCGATTGTTTTCATCGTCAAAAATAATCTTTTCTTCTCCGAATAGAGAGCGGATGATCTCTGCAAAGGGTCTTAATCCGCTCGAACCTCCTGCGAGTATGACCGCATCAATATTTTCCTGACTGACGTTGGCCTTTTTCATAACAATGCTGATAGCATCAAGAATATTCCTGTTGATCATAGGTGTGATGATCTCTGAAAATACCTCATAGTCGATCTCAAGAGGTTTTGAACCTTCTCCCAAAGTCATCGTGTAATCGTCATAATCCGCAAAATCGATCTTCATTCTTTCGATCTCGTTCATTAACTTATCCTTCCGGGCCGGATCCAGTTCTTCAAAGGATACCCCCGGGTATATCTTCGGCATAATCCTGAGTGCAAGTTCCTTATCAATATCATCTCCGCCAAATTTGATGCCATAAACAGCGTCTTCATAGACTCTGTGCTGTTTTAGGTCAAGAATACTCAAATCAAGATTTTCTTGTAGCCTCCGAAAGAGCCAGCAGACTGTCTACATTGATGACCTGCAGGCCATTAGAAAGATCATGATATCCGTTAACAGGCACTGGCTGGCGGTAAAAAACCTTTTTGTCATCCAGACTGATATCCGCATCCGCAATTCTGGCCATTGCAAAAGGATTGCAGCTGATAGCAAATTCACAGATACGATCAAACGCCTCTCGGATATCATAGGTCTCTATTTCTCTGCCGTTTATCACGATTTTTACGGATGAACGGTCGGATGCCGTATTCATGCTGACAAGTGACGTTTCCTCATCCGGCTGCTCAGTTTTTTCCGCT
>CACZNZ010000276.1 GCA_902782625.1 uncultured Lachnospiraceae bacterium
ATACAGATGATTTTCAATGAAAATTTATACTTTGGCAATAGGGTAAAGCGTAAATCTGTTATTAAAATCTGCTCAGATTATGCAAGGAGTACATCCATAGTAAATAGTATTTCAGAAGGAAAGAGGGAAAAAGGTATTCATCGATTACATCGATGATCCCAGGTACTGCAGCTTCAGAAGCCTGATCACCACAGGGGATTTCTTCGGGGTTGATATGTGCTATTCACAGATTCCGGATGTGTATGTCCCCTATGATTATGAGGAGTTTGCAAAATACCGGGGGGATTTTTACGCGGTGATGACCAACCTGGAAACCGGAAAAGCGGAGTATCACAAGGTCAAAGATATGAAGAAGCATATCTGGATGATTCGTGCCTCCAGCTCCCTTCCGTTGCTGTCCAGAACCATCATAGCACACGGACGCCCGTATCTGGATGGTGGAGCGTCAGATTCCATTCCAATCCGTGAATCTGTCCGCAGGGGCAATAAAAAAAATGTGATCATCATGACCAGAGACGCTTCCTACCGGAAAGGAGAAAACAGCGTCATGCCTTTGATGCGTCTGCGCTATAAAAAATATCCCAACTTCATCCGGACCATGGAGAACCGGCACATCGATTATAATGAGACTCTGGAATATATAGACAGAGAAGAAGCCGCAGGAAATCTCTTCGTGATTCGTCCGCAGGAACCGGTGGAAGTCGATCGGCTGGAGAAAAATAAAGAAAAACTTCTTCAACTTTATAATCAAGGATACCAGGATGGAATGGATGCCATGGACAGCATGGTAGCCTACCTGGAGAACTGAGAAAAACTTAAAGGGGCTATCTTACCGATTGATGAGCAACTGAACTCTATGTTCTCATCATTTGGCAGGATAGCCCCCGGTTTTTTATTTAATGCTGATTACATTGCAGCGGTCTGTTCCCTTAGTATATTCCAATTCAATGGTATCTCCTACATTAAAGCGGATCACGGACAGATTCTTCGCTACATTTACATCGTAGATATCTTCGGAGTCTTTGAGAAGCAGATAATAGTGGGAATTGCCATCCACCACGGATTCCGCAATCTTCTCTATGACACCTCTGGTGGTCAGGATTGTTTGGGCCGGTTCCTCCTCAGCGGTTTCGATGCGGTTGTCCTTCATCAGAACGTTATAGTTCATCTCACATTCTGCCACAGAGTCCCCGGTGGCAACAATCTGGTAGTTTCCGACATTTACCATGGCATATTTTTTGACAAGACCGGAAGCATCCTTCAGGGACATGAAGTATGTGGGCTGGCCGTTGATATTCAACAGAAGAGGAAATGTAGCGACATAACCAAGATTCTGTACTTTCCCTTCCGCAGATCCCATGGCTGAGTCCTCGATTGCCCCTTCAATTTCATAGTACTTTGTCTCCATGGTTCTCTGATTCATAAGCACAAAACCTACGTTGGATTGGTCGGCAGTGATGGATGTCACACCGGTGTAAACCCACACATCATCATTGATGGCCAGATAATTATATCCGTTGGTGGTGGAGAGACAGTCCCTCTGACCCAGGATACTGTTGAAGTAGCCATGCTTTAAAGTCCCGTAATAATCATAGAGATTGACCAGCAATGAGGCGGGGTAGACCCGGTCCACCCAGTTGGGGGTATCCTCGGCCTTATAATCTTCACATTCTCCGGTCACCGCATTACAAAGTACCACACGCCCTACGGTCTCTCCTCCGAAAAGGCCTATATTATACTTGGCGACACTGCAGACCCAGTATGGAGTCCCTTCATCATCCAGTTCAAAACTGATATCATTAAAGATGTAGGTGGGATAACGAAAGCGCAGGTGCCTGTTCAGATTTCTGCCAAAATGGTCATAAAGGGTGTATTTCATTCCTTCTTTCAGACGGATCAGCTCCGTTTTCTGACTGGCCATATCAATTTTGATAAAAGCTGAAATACCATTTTTATTATTGGTGAACCATTTGATCAGGCTGGCATAGCGCAAGGGAGTGATTCGGACCGGGTTTCC
>CACZNZ010000277.1 GCA_902782625.1 uncultured Lachnospiraceae bacterium
GCTGCCCCATCGAATGCGCATTGAACCGTGATGGCCGTAGCCGCGCCGCCGGCTCCGCAGATGACGATTTTTTTGTCTTTTACATCCACGCCATGCTCGTTTAAATTCAGTACAAATCCGGTTCCGTCAGTAATATAGCCCTTTAATCTGCCATCTTCATGAACGACGGTGTTGCATGCTCCGATGATCTTTGCCTCGGGAGACAGTTCATCGACATGGGCCGCCACTGCGGTTTTGCATGGCATCGTCACATTAAACCCTTTGACATTCAGCAGTTTCAGTGCCTTCATCGCTTCCGGCACCTGATCTTCCTTGATATCAAATGCCAGGTAAGCATAATCCAGACCATGATACCGGAAAGCATAATTATGCATTGCCGGGGATCCGGAATGTCCTACCGGGCTGCCGATCAGGCACAAAAGTTGTGTACTCCCTTTGATTCTTGCTTCCATTTATCTCCTCCCTTTAAACTCGGCCAGCTCTACTTATCCTTAAGTTTTTGTATCATCTCTTCACAGATCTCTGCTGCCGATTTTCCGTCAGTACTGATGATGATATCCGCTGCCGCCTCATATTTTGGTCTGCGCTTTTCCATAAGATCCTGAATATAATCTACATTTTTATGATTCTCTAGCAGCGGCCGGCTGTGATCATCTTTCAGCCGGTCAAGAACCGTCTCCGGTCTGGCTGTCAGCAGCACCACTTTACCGTTTTTATGCATTTCCTCCACATTGCGCTCCCTCATGGGAACACCTCCTCCGCAGGAGATGACCACATTGTCCCGGGCCTGCATCTCGATCAAAAGATTCGTCTCCGCATCCCTGAAATACTCTTCGCCGTAGACTTCAAAGATTTTCGAGATACTCATCCCTTCCCGCCTGGCGATGATCTCATCCATCTCTACGACCTCCATGGCAAATGTATCGGAAAGATAAGCGGCAATCGTGGATTTACCCGTTCCCATAAAACCGATGAGCATAATGTTATAATCGAACATTTTTTCCATTGTTTTATCCCTTTCACTTTAACACTTTAAAACAAAGTATAGCATAGACCTCCATGCTTGTACAGAAGCAAAAAGGTCTTAAGGAATATAGACGATCTCTGTTGCTCTGAATGCGGAAATCAATCGTAATACCGCTGCATTTACAAGGCTGACACAGTAGACTATTTCCATCAGTCTGACGGAAGAAATAAAGATCAGGCAGAGAATTGCCAGGCTCACGCTGACTACCCCCTGAAACATATTGAAGTGCCAGAAAGCCTCTTGTTTTTTTGCCTCTAAAGATCTCAGAATATCAACAAGTCCCGAAAAGCCAAACAGGACGCTCAGGTAAACCAGAATATAAACTTTTGAGATATCCATGATCAGGAAGGAAAAAATAGCAAAATCGCTCAGGATTATGGCTCTGTACAAGACAAGTTTCCCTCCTGTCATATGTCTGGCCATCGTAAAATAATAGATCAGTCCGCGAACTGCTGCTATCGCAAGGGAAACCCATAAGATCAGCACCACGAAATAGTAGCCTTTATCCATGAGAATGATGAAGACGACGCCCAGAATCATCAGAAGCGCCACGAAAACATTATTCACTCTTTGCAGCTTTGTCATCGTTTCCCCCCTTCCTTTGTTCTCTGAGAAGCGCAAGATAATCTCGTATCCCCCGGAATCCTTTTTCTACGAAATCCACCGAGAATCCTGCCAGCAGATTTCCTGATTTGAATATCCTGTTTGTGACCATGCTTTTTTGTGCCATCGCTGCAAGGAAAAACTGTCCCAGATAGGTACCATCCTTCTCTTCCCTGCCGGCTTTGCGATACTCCTCCTGGTATTTGCCGATATGAAACGCCTCTATCTCCATTCCGGAAAGCTTTTGTCCAAATACTTTCCAGTCATCGCTGGCATCAAGCTGTACTTTCGTAAGAATCCTGTAAATCTCCTCCTGCCAGGGTTTTACCGTATCAAAGTCATAAGTGTCTGTTTCAAATGTTTCATAATCTCCTCGAAGGTATCTCAGGGCATATACCATCTGACAAAATGCATGATAGTAATCCGAAGGATTATCCTTGCTACATTCCTCATAATCCATCCATGCCGGCTGATACTTATAGCGTATAAAACTGTAATCCGGCAGATGTCCGGCGCGTCCGTGCCCCAGATTCATCACCGAATTCTCATTAAATTGAAATAACGTATTGGTATAGAGACCTTTCTTCAGATTGTCCGGAACACCCGGCGCATGCCGGAATGTCACCCGTCTTTCCTGTCCGTCCGCCAGGATCTCTGTAAAATAACGGTCGGTATTATTGATCACCAGGGACGGTGTGCCGGCAAAATACTGGTGCGCCCAGGTATCCGCAAGGATATGCATGGCAATTCCCGCTGCCGCAGGCCCCTTATTCTTTGCCAGGGTTACCGTATCCACCAGAAGGTCCCCGTTCGGTCTGCAGATCAATCTGTATTTATTGAGATACCGTCTGGAACATTTCTTCCTTTTTGCATAAAGATCATAGGGAAGAAAATGGAAAGACGACCAGATCCGTGTGATCATCTGAAGACCAACCACATCGGTATTGGTATCCATCATTTCCAACTGAAGCATGGTTGTTGCTGCAGAGGCCGGCCCGCCGACCGCATCCAAAAAAGACTGTGAACACAAGTCCACAAACTGGGCGCTGTAAGAAACCGCAAGACTCTCTTCATGAGAATAGCCGGCAAGCACAGCTGCACAATATGTCGCATAATAATGAAAGTCTTCCTGCATGTTTTTCTTTCCTCCCGCTTCAGGTCTGCAATGAGGATTGCTCTTCGGATTGCGCATCGGAGCGCCGAAGCTTTCTCAATCGAAAGGTTGCGATGATGATATGGATCAATGTATAGACCAGAGTGATATCAATGACAATGGATACTGCATACTCATTTTTCAGTGTTTTGTCAGTAACCATCAAAAAAACTTGGATTATCGAATTTATGGTTAAGATCAATAATAATACGGTAAGTAAAATATAGGGTGGTGCATTTTTTCTTTCCGCTGTTCTTCTGGCCGAAATTCCGATGTAAGCATGGACAGACATACAAAGCATTCCGACAAACAATAAGAAGATTACTAAAACAGGGACTATCAAAGATTCAGGAGCGGTCTCGGCAGATGTATTTTTAAACATTTCATGCCGTTGACCAAACAAACTGACACAGAGTTTAAGCGAGGACCATGCTCCAAGAGCCACAACCGCTGTGCCACTTATACGCAAATCATCCTCTGTCGTTCTGATCTTTCTACCCAATGAAGATTTTTCTGCATCCATAATCCTTCCCTCTCTGTTCTATACATCTACCTGTTAAGGTTATCAGGAATCAATAAAAAGTATCCCCAGTGTACCTGGTCCGCAGTGGGAAGAGATCACACTTCCTGCCTGGGTCACCAGGATTTCATCGAAATAGTTTAGTGACAGAAGATACTCTTTTACCTGTTCTAAAATGGCTTTATCACATCCGGAATGCGTGATAAATACTCTGTCTTTTTTTGCACTGAGAAGGGCAGGTTCCAGATCTTTTGCGTACTGCATGATGACTCGTTTCATGCCGCCACGGTATTTTTTCCCGACCTGCATGGCCCCACCGTCAACATAAATCTCCGGATGGATCTTTAATACCGTCCCTGCAAGAGCAGCGATGGCATTACATCTCCCTCCTCTTCGAAGATATGTCATGGTATCAACAACGAAGCTTGCCCGCACCAGTGGAATAAGCCTCTCTACCATCTCTTTGATTTCCTGCACCGTTTTCCCCTCGCGGGCCATGATAGCCGCTTCGATTACCAGAAGGCCGATCCCGGTTGAGAGGTTTTCTGAATTGATTACGGTCACCCGGTCCTCTGTATCAGATTCCTCTGCTGCAAGCCGTATGACATTGGCCGTTGTTGACATGGACTCTGCTATCGTAAAACAGATCAGCCTGTCGTCTTCCCCAATCCATGGCTGCATACATGCCATAGCCTTTTCAATGGACGGTGCCGAGGTTTTCGGTGTCGCATCATTGGCGTCGGACCATTCATAAAGTTCTTTGGGTGTAATGTCTACACCGTCTTCATGCTCTTCTTCTCCTAACAGGACATGAAGCGGAAGGATGGAAATGTCGTATTCAGATAATAGTTCTTTCGACAGATCACATGTACTGTCCGCAAGAATATGAATCATGATTATCTCCCCCCTGCATTTCTTATTCTTTCTCTTTGTCTTGATAGGTGTCAAGAAAATGATGCTGCTTCCCACCCTGTTTATAGGCAATCAAAGTGTCCAGATTCACATTTTTCATGCTGTTGAAAATATTGGTCTCCACATAAGGATTGCTTTCTTTCAGGCGGCGGATCAGGAGTTTCGTCTCCATTCTTTTCGAGGCTGATGCCCCATCTGTCCGACAGGAACTGCAAGTATCCGTAAACCGGCAGGCACACTGTATAAAATGCAGCCCATGATAATCCCGCCATGCCTTGATATCTTCCTCCCGGACGAGGTACATAGGACGGATCAGTTCCATCCCGGGAAAATTCGTGCTGTGCAGCTTCGGCATCATTCCCTGCATCTGACCTCCCCACAGCATTCCCATCAGGGTTGTCTCTATCACATCATCAAAATGATGCCCTAAAGCAATTTTATTACAGC
>CACZNZ010000278.1 GCA_902782625.1 uncultured Lachnospiraceae bacterium
AGGGTTCGAATCCTTCTGCCCCTGCCAGTGATAGAAGCCTTGCAGCCGTTGAGTTGTAAGGCTTTTCTTGTGTTTTGGCCCTGAAACGAGTTTACCAGATTCGACAGGTTTTGTCTGATTTTTCTTCGTTTTTTCCATCTTTTTCGGACTTTTTTTCAAAAACTGACTGTCAACTGACTGTCAAAAAAACTGCTATACCCGTTGAAATATGAAACGCTGAGCGGCGAAAAAAAAGTGGATTGACATCATTAGCGATGCCAATCCACCTTTTCAATCTAAGTCCAATTCCTTCCAGATAATCTTCAGTAGAATTCTGTGATAATAATTGCTTGAGGGTATCAGTGACGTTGTCGTTAGCGTTCATTGTGATATTCCTCCTTGTATTCTTTACAGTTCTCTGATTAATCCTCCGAATTCTGTAAGCTTATATGCGCCCTGTAAGCCAGTATCAGCCTCATCGAACACCATATAATACCGATAATTATTTCCAGCCATATCGGCCCATTTCTTTCCAAGGCTCAGTTTTCTCCTGCTATCACTGTTATCACGGTCATCGCCCTTTGTTTCTACAAGGATAATGTTTCCACGTGTGGTCCGAACAATGAAATCCGGATAATGATTTATGAATCCATTCAGACAGAATCCATGTCTCTCAATGTTTCTGTGCCACCAGACTACATTATCGAGGGATGCAATGAACTTTATTACTCGCAGTTCAAAACGGTTCACATCTCCCTCATCGGTGTACAATGCCTTTTCCAGTGGCATCATTGTACACTGAGCTGTAATGCTACTATCAGAAATCGCGGTTGCCGTAATAGTAACAGTTCCAGGTGCGTATCCATGAACAATGGCCAATGTAATATCTGCGGCAAGAATGTCCGAAAACTCCGTGAACAGAAAAAAATGAGCCAAGACCAACTGGCAGCGAAACTGCAGACAGAAGGCCTTGGCGTTAATCAGAATTCCATCAGCCGGATCGAAACCGGCAAGAGAGTCGTTGCAGATTACGAGCTGAAGGTTCTTGCTGACGTCCTGAATGCTTCGGTTGACGATCTGCTGGAAGAAGAGATTCATCCCTGACATTAGGCTTCAACGGCCTGCCACTGTTGATATTTAGGGCTTTGAACACTTTTGTACAGGATTTCTGCTTGTTTTAACAACAAAAGTCGTGCAGAATTATAATTTATAATCATCTGCACGACTTTTAGATGCTGTCTTTATGGATGGTTTTCAGATATCTGAACTGTCCGGCTTGTCGTCCATGAAGATATCCGAGCCGCCGAAAGGAGAGTCGATGTTCTATCCAGAAAAACCGCCCCAGACGTCTTGGTTATCGAACAGACCATCAACAGGATATAGCTCCGACGTCATCTGATCCGTAGAAGGCCTTCTCTATCAACCATTTCCTCCGAAAGGATTTTCATATTCTATAATTGTGAAATGATGCTGCTCCGCATATTTCCAGACATTGGTCTCCTCTTTGTTTACATCGTAGGGAAAAGCGGTGAGAATCTTGGTTTGCTCTGGAAGTGCGTCAGTTCCAATTACTTCACACCAGGACGGAATGTATATATACTTGAGATTATCACATTCAGCAAAGGCTCTGACGTCAATTGAGTCAATGTTCCCGGTCAGCCAGACAAACCGAGCATTTATATTCGAGAACGCCTCCTCACCAATTATAGTCAGGTCATCCGGCGCAACGAAATCTGGACTGTCATACGGGAGAAGATTGTAGCTGAATGCACCTTCGCCGACTCTCGTAACACTAGACGGCAAATTGATATGATACAGATGATTATTATACTCCGGATCGGGATAGAAAAAGTCCCAAGTGGTACTCCCTGTACCGGATACAACAATTTGGGAAAGATTACATTCGGCAAAGGCGGCGCGTCCAATTGTCCGCAATGAAGCCGGGAGAGTAATGGAATTCAAAGACTCGCAATCGACAAATGCATGGTTTCCAATTTCGATGAGAGAATCCGGAAGTTCAAGATGGACCAGCGCACTGCAATTAGCAAATGCCTGTGAACCAATGGACTTAATGCTGGCTGGTATCACTGCATGTGTAAGCTGTCTACATCCAACGAAAGCATAATCACCAATTCTGGTTACGCCGTTCTCCACAACAACCTTTTTTATCTGATTTCGTTCCAACCCCCAAGGAAGTTCCTCATGATCATAATAATTGTACATGTCGCCATTTCCGGAGATTGTCAGCTGCCCATCTTCAGACAGTGCCCAGATAACATGGATTCCGCACTTTTCTGGTTTGTTGTAGTCATCGGTAATCCTTGATATTTCTCCCTGCATATACTCAGTTACGATTTCCGCGGTCCGCGAGACATCTTCAATAAACTCATCCCATTTTTCGTCGAGTTTATCTGGACTACAGGTAATAATCTCAGGGAGTAGCTCTGTTTGGATCTGAAGAAATTTCTGATAATCATCTTCAATAGCAGTAGTGTCTATCTGCCATGCTTCTCCGTACGGTGCCAATTCGATCGGCGCATTAAAGAACTCGCCCGGTGTTTTTTTTCCACATGCCTCAAGGAACGCTTTATCATATTCGTCCATTTGATCATAGTATACCTCTGGCTGGGTGGATGGAGTCCATGCATTTCCGTTGTCCATGGTTCCTTCCTTTTTCGGGATGGATGTCAGCAACGCATCTGCTTTGTTAGCTCGAATCCAATCTTCATCATACAGATGATTATATTGCTCCTCTGTCATCTTCATTCGGCCATCTTCTATATAGTAATCCTCGTTTTCAATACCCCATTGGAGAATTGTCTGCCATTCATCGGAAAGTAATGTATCAAATAACTGAACCATACGCTCCGGGTTTTCGCAGGAAACGGATATGCCAAATCCGCGATCTTTATTCATGACGCTTCCATTCATATAGTGTTCTATGACTGTTTCTCCGTATGTGTATTCAGTGTCATACACGAGAGGAATCGCCAGGAAGGTGTTTTCAAACTTTTCCTGATTCTTCAAGGTATTTTCCGCCATGGCAATATTCCACCGCTGATCAAACAGACCCAATACTGTTCCGCTTTCAATGGATGCAAGGTAGGAATCATATGTTAGTGAGAATGTATCCTCTCTGACAATGCCCTTATTGTATTCTTCATTCAGTTTGGCATAATATCCTTTAGCATATTCCTGATTAATAAATGTTTCCGTTTGAAAACCAGGTCTGTCAACGTCAACCAAAACCACACCATCATTCGGCCTTCCCATCAGATGCTGCACCGGATTAAGCAAGCTCGAATTTCGCCAGCCTTCACAAAGAATTTCAAATCCTGTATAGGCTTCATTATCTGCATTCGTTGGATTTGCAGCCATGTAGCGTTCCAGCAGATCGAAATACTCATTTAGCGTCGTCGGAACAACGTAATTGTTCCATGCAATAACCTGTTTTTGGATAAAGAACGCCGGGCCATACGTTTCGTTGGTAATTTCCTGGTTATAGGTAATACCATAATTCGGAATGATATAAAGTTTTCCATCATCCTTCAGCAGTTCTGAAATGCGATTATCCGTATATAAATGCCTGTAAAGGTTCGGCGTTCCCTCCTCAGTAATATAGGGAAGCAAATCAACCAGAGACTCAGGGTTTTCGAGCATTTCGGTCATATTGCTGCCGTCAATCAAATCTGGATAAGATCCACTCATAATAATCTGACCAAGAGCCTCTTCCAGGTTGTCATTCTCAAGGAATTCAAACTGGAATCTGACACCGAGTTGTTGTTCAATCAATTGGTAAATCTTATTGTCAGCGGTTGGCTGACTTCCAGGATTACCGGAAAAAACAGTTATAGTGAGCGGCTCACTGTCAGCTATTGCCACAGAAGTAAGAAGAAATGCTATGGCAATTAGTACCCCTGCTTTGAAAAGAAAACGCTTCATGACTGGCCCCCTCCATCTGACAAATAATCATTACCAATTATATCACGTATATTTCAAAAATGGGAAATAAAGTCGAGAAACTAACCGAAGTCGTGCAGACAACTAAATTATAATCAGTTGCACGACTTTTTTAGATACTGTCGTCACGGATGGCTTATTAGAAATCTGAGCTATCCGGCTTGTCGTCCAGGAAGATATC
>CACZNZ010000279.1 GCA_902782625.1 uncultured Lachnospiraceae bacterium
AATCTCTTGCATAGGCAATTACTGCGGAATGGAGTCTTGCAATATCACCCATCAAATAGTAGAATCCGTTGCCGGCTACCTTCCTGGCACTGTCAAGATCAATTCCGTCAAACCGTTTCATGATATCTGTATGGTAAGGCACTTCAAAATCCGGAACGACCGGATCACCAAAGCGTTCTACTTCCACATTTTCTTCGTCATTCTTACCGATCGGAACTTCCGGACCGATGATATTCGGAATCCGCATCATGATATCTTTCACCTTTGCGGCAAGTTCCGTCTCTTTTTCTTCAAGCTCTGCAAGACGCTGTGCGTTCCGTGTCACCTGATCCTTGACTTCCTGCGCTTCTTCCTTCTTGCCCTGCGCCATCAGTGCCCCAATCTGTTTGGAGATCTTTTTCCTGTTGGAGCGAAGCAGGTCCGCTTCCTGCTGTGCGGCGCGTCGCATTTTATCAAGATCGATCACTTCATCCACCAGTGGAAGCTTCTCATCCTGGAATTTCTTTTTGATATTCTCTTTTACGGTCTCAGGATTCTCCCTGAGAAATTTCAAATCTAACATGATAAATCCCTTTCTGTCTTTTTGTTATTGTTTCGGAACGATCAGGTTCACCGCGCCTGGCAGCAGGCGGATATCTATCGGAAATCCGCTCTCCAAAAGTTCTCCGTCGTAATCGACATGCAATTGCTGGCCGGATAAATTCTCAATCTGTATCTCTTTGGTCTGAATATATTCTACTGCCGGATGATTGACATGCTGACTCTGCAAAATCGCAATCATAAGCGGTATCATCTGTATGAAGTCCATCGTCTTGATGATAATGACATCGAGAAGGCCATCTGCCACAGAAGCCTGGGGCGCAATTTCACGAAATCCACCCACGCTCTGGGAATTCGCCACCATAAACAGTAACACATCGGTCTCAATCTGCACCTCTGGCGTGGTAAATCGAACAAGATACGAGCTGCTCAGCTGATTGGGCAGATCAGCTGCCCCCTCCAGGTAGTAAGCCAGTTTTCCAAGCGCAGCTTTCTTATCTTTTGTCACGCTAAATCCCACATCAGAAAAAATGCCGGAAGCTACCACATTTACAAAATAATGATTGTTCACCTTGCCGACATCCACCTGGCGTATGTAATAATCATCAATCAGCTGGCAGAATTCATCCTCTGTCTGCGGCAGATTGAGATATGTCGCAAAATCATTCACCGTACCGGCTGAAATCACTGCAACAGGGATATGATTGTCCCCCTGCACGATTCCGGAGATCACCTCATTGAGCGTCCCGTCACCGCCGACAGCAACCACAAAATCATACTCTCCCTCTTTCAGCTCTTTGGCCTTCTCGAGAGCATCCCACTGTTTTTCGGTATAGAACACTTCGACCGAACAAAGCTGCTTCATCGCGAGCTTTCCGGCAATCCTCTCCACCTTATCGAGAAAATTCTGTCTTCCAGATGATGGATTAATAATAAACAAGCTTCTTTTCATTTATCTTCTCCATATGTCACATCGATGCTGTCAGAAAACTGATGACCAGCCCCATGATAAAAAGGATCAGTACCAGCCATTTCTTCTTTTTCAGATCTTCGATAAATTGCCTAAAATCAAATTCCATAATGGTATACTCCTCTTTCCTTAAACTACCTCTATGATAGTGAATCTTGGCAAAATATGCAAGCAAAAAAAGAAAAAAGAACCGTACCGGGCTCTCCATAGTCCGATACGGTTCCTTTGTCTTCATTTACGTTAAGGAGGTGACGTAAACATCGCTGCTTTTGGGGCTTTTATACTTATTTTTACTGATAAACTTACAGAATCTCAATCAGTTTCCTGGTCTCCACTTCAGGTTTTGCCTCTTTCTTCGGGAAAGTAAGGAGCAGGATGCCATCTTTGAATTCAGCTTTCATATCTTCCTGGCTTACATGCTCCCCAACATAGAAGCTTCTCTGGCTCTTTCCGGTATAACGCTCTTTGCGGATATAGGTTCCCTTCTCATCCTTTTCATCTTTGCTGGAATTCTGCTCTGCAGTAACAATGAGATATCCATCTTTCAACTCAGCCTGAATATCTTCCTTCGCAACACCCGGCATCTCCATCTCAAGCTGATAGCTGTCTCCGAGATCTTTCACATCCGTCTTCATCAGGTTGTTTGCCGGTTTATTCCAGGCAGTCCTTGCCGGGAACCAGTCATCAAATAAATCATCCATAAAATCAAAATCGTTTCTAAAAATACTAGGTCTTAACATCTTACATATCTCCTTTCCAAACACACGACAGATACCTTTGTATCGATATCGGTTGTTGGTGTTGTTATCTTTGTTCTGTATGTAATATAACACCTCTTATTAGCCATGTCAACCCTTGAGTGCTAATTATTTTGTGAAGTTTTTGTGAACTTGATTTTCCGCATCCTGCGGAAAAATCCTTCTCTCAATCCAAGGGTTACCCGAAATCCATCTGCTCCTGCCCACTTCCACCGTCCCCTGTTTTCCTGCAAAAGAAAAAGTCCACGACGGTCGCCGTGGACTAATATTTTTCAAAGACCGTGCGGTCGGCTTTGTATGCCTGCCAACAGACGTAACCTCTGCAGTTAGCTCGAACCAGGTACCCTTGCGGCACACAGGATGATCTCCTTAGTGCTGCTTCGTTCCCGACCTGACACGGTTCGAAGAGTCCTGTTGCGCAAGACCCAATTGTCAACACCACTTACAAAGGGCAGCTCCATCAACAGGTCATCCGAGGCCGACCATCACTCCTGCTATAGCGGATTTCAGGTACAGGACGCCGCTAACTTCCCAGCTGCACGGTAAGTATCAGTATAAAATAATTAAAGTAAAATGTCAACCTGTTCCTTACTCTATTCTTGTGGTTCCGGTTCACTGCCCTTGCTTTTTTGTGCTTTGGTCCGTTCTCTGAGTTTGCGGAAGAAAGCGGAGAGCATGGTGGAACATTCTTCTTCCAGGACACCTGTGGTGATGTCTACCTGATGGTTGAACTCTTCCATCGAGAGGAGAGTCAAAACTGATCCGGCACAGCCGGCTTTCTTATTCATACTGCCGATGACCACCCGGTCGACTCTGGCCTGGACGATCGCGCCGGCACACATCTGACACGGCTCGAGTGTGATGTACATTGTACATCCTTCTAAGCGCCAGTCTCCGACCTTTTTGCAGGCCTTTTTCATTGCAGCAAGCTCGGCATGAGCAAGGACAGATTTTTCCTTATTTCTTTTATTATAGCCCCGGGCAATGATTTTACCGTCGCATACGATCACGCAGCCAATCGGCACATCATCGATGGCCTCGGCTTTTTTCGCCTGCCGGATGGCTTCTTTCATATAACGTTCATCTTCCGTATATTTTCTCAAAAGTTTCCTCCCAGCAGAAGATCTGCAAGTTGTGCAAACTGTGCAAGGTCAAGTGCTTCTCCGCGAACGGACTGCGGCAATCCCATCGTCTCTAATGCCGCAGCCACCGCCTCTTTCGGAATCTGAAGCTCTGAAGAATTCTTCAGGCCATTTTGCAGTGTCTTACGACGCTGGTTAAAAGAAGCCCGGATCAGGCGGAACATGAATGCCGGATCTTTCACCGCAACAGGCGGCTGCTCGTATCGAGTCAGCCGGATCACCGCCGAGCCTACGGCCGGACGAGGAATAAAACAATTCGGCGGAACATTTGCCACGATATAAGGTTTGGCGTAGTACTGGACTGCCAGTGACAGCGCTCCGTAATCTTTGGTGCCCGGACCAACCTGCATGCGGTCGGCCACCTCTTTTTGCACCATCACGGTCAGAGATTCCAGCGGGACATCTTTTTCAAAAAGACCCATGATAATCGGGGTCGTGATGTAATAAGGAAGATTTGCGACGACCTTGATGGGGCGGCCGCCATTTTCCCGCTCCGCAAGCTCCTTCAGATCAAGCTTCATGATATCCTGATGAAGGACGGTCACATTGTCATAAGCAGCGAGAGTCTCCTGCAGAATGGGAATCAGTTTCGCATCGATCTCCACCGCACAGACACGTCCGGCTGCCTCGGCAAGATACTGCGTCATCGTCCCGATTCCCGGACCGATCTCTAAGACGAAATCATCCGAGCCGATCTCGGCGGCATCGATGATCTTTTCCAACACCCTTCCGTCGATCAGGAAATTCTGCCCGTATTTTTTCTGAAATTTCACATTGTATTTCTGCAGGATCCGGATCGTCTCCTGCGGATTCACCAGTTTCTCCAAATCAGTCCTCCCTGTAGAAATCGTTCTTCATACGATAGACGTGACAGGCATTCTCGTAGGTTGCCTGCTCTGCTTCTTCTTCGGAAATGCCCTTGATCTGCGCAATTGCTCTGATGATGTAGGGCAGATACAAAGAACTGTTTCTCTTTCCGCGATAAGGCGCCGGCGCTAGATATGGGCAG
>CACZNZ010000280.1 GCA_902782625.1 uncultured Lachnospiraceae bacterium
TCCAGTGATGTGGCTCGACATAAGTTAGGAGCGATGCTGGCTAAAGCTAGTCCACACTTACTGCTTCTGACAGCCACACCCCATTCCGGTAAGACAGAACCATTCATGCGGCTTATGCGCCTGCTGGATGAAGAAGCCTTCCCGAACACGAAAGCCATCGTCCGGGAGCAGGTGGCTCCATTCCTGATCCGTACTGAGAAACGAGAAGCAGTCGATAATGAAGGTAATCCGCTTTTCAAAAAGCGCCATACTCAGGTCATGGAGATCGAGTGGCTGGCACGACACGAGCTGCAACGTCAACTGTATGAGGAAGTGACCGAATACGTCCGTAACGGGTATAATAAGGCGATCCGAGAGAAGCGGAACTATATTGGCTTCCTAATGATCCTGTTCCAACGGATGGTATCGAGCTCTACGGTGGCCATTATCGATGCTACCCAGCGCCGTTTGCAGGTGCTCCAGAACGAAGCGGATCAGCTGCACTCCGGCAACTATGCGGAACTGGTGGAAGGTGATACAGAAGAATCGTTGAAAAATGCGCTCATGCTGCTCTCCACGGGCATTAAGGATGAAATCAAGCAACTATCCGCTCTGCTCTCCTTGGCCAAGCAGGCTAGTTTAGAGTGCCGGGATGCCAAGCAGGAAGCGCTTCTGGATTTGCTTGAAAAAATCAAGCGCCATGAGCCAGGAGCCAAGATTATTTTGTTCACCGAGTTTGTGGCTACTCAGGAAGCAATTCAGCAACTGATGGAATATAGCGGCATCCCGACCACATTGATTAATGGTAGCATGTCACTGGAGGAACGCAATGCTTCTCTGCAGCAGTTTCGAACGGGTAAACAGATGTTGATTTCGACGGACGCTGGTGGAGAAGGTTTGAACCTGCAGTGCGCCCACATTGTGATCAATTACGATCTGCCATGGAATCCCATGAAGATCGAGCAGCGTATCGGTCGTGCTGACCGTATTGGCCAGACAGACGATGTGCAGGTGTATAACTTCATCCTGAAGGACACAATAGAGAACCGTGTTCGCACAGTGCTGGAAGAAAAACTGGCCATCATCCTGCAAGAGCTCGGCATTGATAAGCTTCAGGATGTGTTAGATGAAGGCACTGCCGATATAGACTTCACCAAGGCTTATATCGATTCCATCATCATGCCGCGCTTCCAGGATCTTTACGTGAACGAAGTTGAAAAGAATGCCCAGAAACAGGTGGATCAGTTCCGGCACATTCAGCAAGTAATCCACGAGGATAAAACGCTCGTCAATGATGAGGATTATGAGCGACAGCAGCATTCCTTCCATGTGTTGCTGAAAGAAATGCTCTATGATTATCGCGCGTGGAAGGGCTATGATCCGGACTGGCGGCTGGACTGGGAACTTTCCCTTTCCGATCAACAGATTCAGAATATTCTTGTCCGGAAGCAGATCTGGCATCAGAGTCAGGGTATGCAGCAGATACACTTCCAGAATCTGAGAACAGAGAAAGGTACCTTTTCTCTTTGGGAAGTATCGCTTGGCCCGGAGCCCGCGGACAAAAATATCATTTCTATCTTCATCAACGAGCAGGGTGTGTACCGTCCGGCTGCATCGCGCTTGATCTGGGAAGAACTGCTAAAACCGGAGTGCGCTTTAGAAGCCAGCGATGTTGTACCTGTTGCGCCTGAGTTCTGGACGGCATTGGAACAAAGGGCACAGGAAGTTGCGACTGATGCCTTCCTGCAAATGCAGGACGCTTATCAACAACGCCATGAGCAGCAGTATAAAAAGCAGCAGCGGGCACTGACACTTAGGATCGAAGCAGCTGAGCGCATCGGAATCGAGAATATTCGCTTATCCCGCATTGCCCGGCTGGAAGCAGCATTGAAGGAAGCGACTGACGACTATGAGCGGCATCAGGAGATCTGTCCCACATTCTCTCCTGTAGTCGCCTTTATGACGAGGTAAGCAATGCAGAAGAGGATCTTTTCACGGACGGGCATTCTCCGTATGAACCAGTCCATTCTGCTGGATATAGATTCTCTATGGCAGCGTTTTGGGTGTGAGGAGATAGCCATTGCTGAAGGTTATGAAGTCGTCCATTTTGACGATGACATGAAGCTGCGCCGGTATTATGAGTTTGAATGCCAGGATCAACCGGAAGCCAAGCAGATACTGGTGATTGATCATGGTGCACTTTATGTGCCAATGGACATCACAAGGCGCTATCCGGTTATTATGTTGAGCCTTCAGGAATTATTCCCAACATTGGACTGCGATGTGCTCGCCAAGCTTCCTGGCTTGGATTTTGATCACTTGGCTTTCATTGCTGATCAGCTACCACTACAAAAGATGGACAAGCAACAGACATGGAAGTTGTGCACAGAAAGTCTTCGCACAACTGCTTGTGCGGAATCCTATGCGAATGCGCTCCTTGATGAAGCTGTTTCCCTGGCAAAAGCTGCTGTGTCTCACAGGGACTGGACACCAGTGGCCATCCACTATGGGAAAGCTGCCATGTTCCAGCATTCGGGTATCGCGATCCAGGGCTTTTATATGAAACAGCAGCAAATTGAAGCAGCGTTTGTAAAGTGGATTGACACCAAGTACAGCATGCTTTCTGGAGTGGTTGATCGGAAACGGCCTGTGTTGCTCAGTAAGGTCAATGACTTCATACGCAAAGGGAATGACAAGATTGCCTTGATCGTGATGGATGGGATGTCTTTTGAAAATTTCTTTACCATTCAGCGAATAATAGAGCAGGAACCATTTATCTATGATGTACAGGCATCGTTCTCATTCTTCCCGACGGTGACATCAGTTGCACGGCAAAGCATTTTCAGTGGAAAGCTGCCCCAGGAACACAGCAAGCCATTCTCCCTTGAAAATGAGGAGAAACAGTGGTTTGCCTATTGGCGGGAACATGGCTACCGTGATCAGGAAATTGCCTTCTTCAAAGAAGAAGAGCCAGAGATCCCCATGCTGGCAAAAGTAGTCGGCATTGTGGTGAATATATGCGATGATCTGATGCATGATGAGCTTCAGGGCATGAGCGGTCTGCAACAAGGTGTAGAAAATTGGGCAAAGAACATGCATTTGGTCAATCTGTTACAGACACTGCAGGAACGTGGGTTTGCGATTTATTTGACAGCAGATCATGGTAATACGTCTGCTGTTGCAGAAGGACGTTTTGTGAAGCCTGGTGTCCTCGCAGAACCTGCCAGCCGACGTGCGGTGATTTATCAGAGCTTTGCTGACGCGATTGAACTAGATAAGTTCACCACTGAACGTTATAGCGGCACCTACTTGCCAGATGGATACACCGCGTATCTCTTCGATGCAGGAACCAGCTACGGAGACCGTGGCAAAGAATATATTACGCATGGCGGCATGACATTGGAAGAAGCAGTTGTGCCGTTTGTGAAGATTGGAGCGTATAATGGCTGAGCGAATCGGTTTATCAAAGAATGTAACCTTAGAATGGATGGAGCTTGCTGCAAACTGTAAATTGTCTGGCAAGACGCAGGCTGAGGCTTATCCCATCTTGAATGAAAAGATCGGAGAAATCATCCATTCGCCCGTGAACTCAAAGCAGATTCGAGTAATCCTCTTTAATATGTGGTATCGCCCAGAAGATTGGTTTTTGGAAGCCAGCATGAAAGCAGCCGAGAATCTGCCGACAGATGAACGCATCGGTGTTCATTGGGTTTTGCTTCTAAAGCGTTATCAGGTATTTTATGATTTGTGCGTAGTGATAGGCGGGCTGTTTGATTATCGTGATGAGATTACACTTGCTCAAATCCGTAACCGTATCTTTGAAAAATGGGGAGCTCGTGACACCTTACAGAATTGTCTGTCGAAAAATATTCAAACATTTAAAGAACTTAAATCGTTGACATCTGCCGATACACATGGAACCTATCGTCATAACGTGATGATATTGAATAATGCCAAAATAATGCAGCTTATGTGCGTTGCAATCATTGAGCGATCCGGTAAAGAGTACTTGACATGGGAAGAGATTATCCAAAGTCCAGCGCTGTTCCCATTCAGAGTTGAGAATCTAACACAGGCTGATATGGCTTCCTGTGAACATATTCGCCTTGAACGAATGGGTGATGATGTAGTTTTACGCGTAGTTGATAATTACGGGTATGAAAAGGAGTAACTCATGTTGCTTAATCAGGAGACATTCAAGCATCGGTATCGGCAACTGGTGTATTTGACGAAGAAGAAAGGGTCTGAACCCTCTTTTACATCAGGTCTCTGGTTCGATGAAGAAGGTTATAAATATGATTTCTGGGAGAAGGCTCAAGCTGAACTTCAGCTTGAGACGTGGTTACAATTGACAGATTCTGAAATAGTTAAACTAGCGATAAAACCATTTGGTATTTTAATGAGAGGATCATATAGACGGCAAAATCTCGTGTCTGAGCCAAACTATATGAAGGTTATTGATATCTTCTATGAGAATGGACATGAGGCAGCAGAAACACTAAAAGCGGTTTTCTTTGGCAATGATGACAGAGTAGCATTTGATAGGTTCGCAAAACTCCTAACGAAAAAAGCTATGAGTGATCCTATTTCTGTTGCATCACTGTTTTTCTTCCTGAAAAATAAAGAAGAATATGCTGTTGCACACAAACAAGGAACTGGAGAAAAACTAAATAAGCTAGGGCTCAATGCGGCTTGTGTACAGAAATGCACATGGGTGGGATACCAGGAATATATCAGTATTGTTAAAGAAATAAAAAGTTTACTGCCCGCGGAATTGAATGCAACATTGTTGGATGCGCAATCTTTCCTATGGATGATGTGGATGGTGGAGGAAAACACCCCAGAGTATGTGGATGAAGAGCTAGAATTCCATGACTTCGCAAATGGTACTGTTAATATACAGAAAGAACAGTGGATAAACCTGATACGGAATGGAACCATTACGGAAACAGATATCGCTTATCTCGCAAAATTCTATGCTTCTCCAAATCATGCTTCAACGCCCAAACGATTATCAGAGTTGGAAGGAACGCATCCATCATCATACATTTCTCCTTGCACATCATTAGGTCGAAAAATATCACAGTTTTTCCTGATACCGTCAATTCCGAGGGAAGGAAAACCCGATAGCGAAAAGCTTTATCCGATCATTTTCCTTGGCAGACGCATTTCAAATGGGTTGTTTGAATGGAAACTCAGACCAGAGTTGGTGGCGGCATTGGAAGAGACAAGCCCACAAACTCTTGCAGCAGAAACAGTAAGAATGGAAGAAAACGAAGAAGAAGAAGCTGCGCAACTCTCAGTAGATGAGTTGTTGGATAGAGCAAGAAAATGTCATTCCGGTCCAGCAGATACATATACATCAACAACAAAACAGCGTAGGAGAAATCCATTGATGCAGCTCGCTGCAAAAGCAAGAGCAAATGGTGTTTGTCAGCTTTGCGGGATAACGCTGGATTATAAAGACAAACAAGGAAGACCTTATTTAGAAGCTCATCATATTATACCGTTGGCGGAGAATGGCCCTGATGAACTGAGCAATATGACAGCTCTATGTCCAAATTGCCATCGGAAGATGCACGTAGTTGCAGATCGGGATGATATTGCTAGACTTTTGGCCTTGGCAGAGTTTTAAGGTGGAAGATCACAGTATCGGTTGCTGAAATCGCGCATTTGTTGGGAGATCGAGTGGGGCAAATTCGTAAGAGGTGCAAAATGGTAGATCAATATAGAAATTATCCAGATCTCTCTTGGGCTCTGTTTGAAATATGTAATAGAAACCCTACAAGCAGTTTCGAAGAAATGTCACGATCTTTGTTCTACTACGAGTTCTTAAAAGAAACAAATGTGCCTCATTCTGATCATAATCATCCAGGCGTTGAAGTTGAACCAGTACTTGAACCATTGCGTGACGATCAACCAATAAGGCGAAGAGTTAGTTTCCAATCAAAGTATTTTAAGGACCGAATAAACTATACGCAAATAAAGCATTCCATTCAAAAAACAATTCAAAAGTATGCGGGGAAACTTGATCATCTGTATTTATTCTGCAATGAAACGATAACCAAAACAAGCAAACAATATAAGGAAATTGAACAGCTTTTAAGAGAAAATGGAATTACGATACAACCCGTTTCAAATAATGATATATTTCTTCTTGTTCGTAAATATAAGGATGTTGCGCAATACTTTTTTGTGGCTCGCGGAGTTTCACTTGGACACTTGACGGCTAATGTTTCAACAATGGTGTCCATTGATTCATCCATCACAACTGCTTTTGATTCCGACTCTGTTGATAAAGGAAAAGAAGAGTTAACGAGGACATTGATACTTGAAAAGATCACGGAATGCAGGAAAGCAATTGTCGAGATGCGTTTAAAACAAGCAAAATCCATGATAACGTATATTCTTGAATACGATCTTCATGAAATCAAAGAAGCACAAGCACTTTATTACTATAAATATCTCATAGATTTGTTTGATGGACAAAAAGCGACATTCGATAAGCTTCCTACCAGTTATAAACTTGAGGGGGAATGGATACAGGCCTTTTTTGATAATCCCTATGAAGTTCAGAAGCAAGAATTATCAAGGCATTATCCTGAGACTCAGTTGTTCGTCATTGAAAAACTATTTACAGAAAAAAAGTGGGATTATGTGCTTGAACTCTATAACACTTCACAAACTGACGAGTTTACCAAAGAAGTTTATATTCAAATTCAATTCCATGCCGGATTATCGTATTATAATTTACATGATTTAGTTCATGCGTGTCCCATTTTAGATTCTCTTATAGGAGTATACCAGGATGACAAATATAAACTGTTTTCAGTTTGCGCTCATATTGCTTGGATTAATCAGAAACATCGCGAATGCCAAAGAGAACAATATGATGAGCTTATTGACTTGCTAAAGGATTTGGATGAACTCTGTCATTGTGATCAATATAAAAGTAATGAGCTTATGATCGCCACCATCTCACTGGAGGCATACTATAATCTTGGCTTGTTTGATGATAAATTTATTGAAGCTGCAATAAGCAAACAAAAAGAGTTTTCAGAAGCAACACAGAATCATTATTATGTAAAGTATTATTTAGCGCTTTGTCTTGAAGCAAAATGTATGTTCGATGAAGCCATCGATATATACAAATCACTTGACTGGAAAAACGAGGATCTCGTCGCTTCGCGTTATATGTTTTGCCTGTCGCAAAAGGAAGAATTTCAAAGAGCAAAAGAGATTTATCTGGAAATACCTGATGAATCAAAATCGGAGAAAGTTGTTGGAGTTTATCTCCATGTACTGGAGAAAAGCCATGATAATGATTACATCTCGTGCCTAGAGAAAACTATTCAGGAGAATTGTGACTCAATTGAAGCGCTTTTCGCAGCATCGTTCTATATCAACGACAAACAAGCCTTCAAACGATATGTACTGCCAGTATTAGGTCGTAAGATGGTTAACCTGTCATGGGATAATATCCCTTTTTATATCAAAGCTGGTTTGCTGCTAAAATTCTCCCAGTTTGGCCTGTTTAAACAGATGGAACAAGTATTGGTCGAAATTCAGGATCTCCATATGCTCGATCAACATATTGTTAATGAAATCTATAAATCTTTTGCTTCATTTTCGAATCGGCAATTTAACAAGCATGAAAAGACTTTTTCAGCTGATAAACCATTGGATCAAATTGATTTAATGTCTGCTCGCTTTATAACAGAAGGCTTGATGCCCAAACAATTCCTTACGGTAAGATACCTCTGTGCAGGAGCTGCACAAAAACCATATAGCATGCTTAAGTTTGCAAGAGATATATATGATCTGGAACCTCAGCTATGGGTTGCCAGAAGTATAGTGGCTATTCTGGCTGAGCAAGGAGAAAAACGCACCGAAGCATATTCTCCGTATATCAATGCACTGAAAGATTCGCATGTCCCGGATCATTGCATAGTGGTATCCTATGCTCTTCGGCGACAAGGTCAAGACGAAATGGCTGACTATTATATCTATAAAGCCCTATACTACCTTAATGATAAAGAAGACTATACCATACTCAGGAATTGTTTCTCCTTTGCAATTTCAGATATTACAAGAGGTGCTCCGGAAGAGAAAACAGACAGTATTCGAGAAAAAACAATTGTTGTATTACAGAATAACAGAACAAAAGAGAATTCCACTCTTTGCATAGATTCAGAAAGTGAACTGAATGATGCGAACAATCATAGTTTTGGGGCTATTCACGTTAATTCTGGACAGTGGGAACATACTAAGTTGTTAGGAAAAAAATTGCAGCATAAAGTGACCCTTCACCAAGATGAATATACTGTTCTATCAATAGAGAGCAGAAAAGAATTTGTCTGTCGCTATATTTTCAAAAAGCTGCAAGATAACCCTGATAAATTCAAAGGTGTTGCATGGGTAGTAAGTGCAAAAGATGGAGAAGAGTTTATTGCGCAGCTTAAAGCATTAACAAACAGAAAAGATCAGATTAAATCTTTAGTCGAATCCTATGACTTTAGAGATAATTCTTTGGGTTTACCAATAGATGCTTTCATCTTTGGTGATTATTCTCGGTACATAGATGCGTTACGTATGTTGCTGTTTGTAAAGGATCTTATTTATCATGCCGGGCAACCTATTGTTGCAGATCTTGAGGCAGAGAAATTTGTTCCTTCGATTTCAACCTTGGTTTTAGCATCTCAAATGGGGTGGCTTGATTATTTGACACCACTACAAAAGGATTTCTTTATACCTGAAAGCTATAGCGTCTTTTTCAGAGAACGATACCTACATGCTTCTATATCTCCAAGTGTCTCTCCAGGAACAATGTATTTTCAGGATGATCAGGTCTTCTTGGTTGAGCAGGATAAAAAGCTTCCTGAAATCTGGGAAAATATCATAGAGTTTTGTGAAAAGTGTTCATACTGTTCCGTATCCACAGATGAAAGAATCAATCTTGTTTTCGGAAAAGACATTTCTGGTGAAAAACTTATGACAGGATTTAAACTGGATGTAGCACAATTGGACGCGATCATTTTGGCTCAGAAAAAGAACTCGATTTATATTTGTGACGATTTGTTTTTCAGGAAACTTGCATCAACAATACAAGTTAAAAATATAAACTTTGTTTCAATTATGCTTCATTACCAAGATTCTTACTTGTATCCAACACTTAATGCTTTGGCAAAAACCAATTATTTCCTTGTCCCTTTCTTGACAAGCAGCGACGAAGA
>CACZNZ010000281.1 GCA_902782625.1 uncultured Lachnospiraceae bacterium
TAAAAAAGATGCATGATAAGGATTTGTATTTTGAAAATCTATGGGAGGCTTATCTGAAGTCAGACTGTTTCTGGATAGTCGAACACAGATCGTTGGGTGTCGTTGCATATATAGAGCTAGATAAGGATACGAAAAGTCAAGGGCATTTTTATATTCATTTACAGGATCCTTCAGAAGTGATTGGCTTCGGGGAACAGATGCTGGATGAGGTTATTGCCAAAATCAGCCACGAGTATTCCGTCAGCGACCTTTTCATTGAGATGTGGGATGAAAATGATCCAAGTATACATATTTATGAGGAAGCGGGACATAAGCTATATGACGGTTATCTTGAAATAAATATAAACAGCCTGTAGTAAATGCTATGAAAGGAGTCACATATGAGTAAGAAAGAACTGGCAAAAAAGATTGCAGAGGCAAATGGGATCAGGATCAAGGATGCGGAGAACATCATTTCGATGGTATTCGACGGGATCGCCGATACGCTGAAAACAGGAGAAGGCGTAAGCCTTTTGGGGTTTGGGACTTTTGCCATTGTGGAAAAACCAGAGAGAAATGCAATCAACCCAAGGACAAAGCAGATCGTACCAGTCCCCGCAAAGAAAGTAGTAAAATTCAAACCGGCAAAAGCGCTGAAAGATGCTGTCGCTGAGTAAGCGATAACCGGAGCATTTAGAAGAAGAGAGCCTGTACATGCTCGTGCAGGCTCTCTTTGAGACAGGATAAAAGAAACAAAGGATCAGATGTTGAATGTCAGAGAAGCTTTGGCGGGTCGGAAAGACAATCCTCCCCAAAGTTTAAGCAGTCTTTCTTCCGGCAGACGTATAAGCTGTTTACGGTCGGTAAGCTGAATCTTATAGAGAAACGGAGAATATCTGATGCAAAGGAAAAAGAAAAAAGATTCTGTATTAAAGGTTTCAGGCGGTTTTTTAACGCCGATGATCGGTACACCAGTACCCGTTGGGTATGATATAAAGAAAGTACCGGATGGCAAGGTCATGATGGTCCCGATGGATAATGCGGAAACAAACGATATCTATACCGTAGTGATCGTAGGGATGGGTGCCCTGGGGCTTTTATTTGGAAATCAGATAAGACAAGGGATGGATGCCCTGGGACTTTCGTATGAAAACCAGATCCTGCAGACAGTGGAAACCGATGGGGCTTATTTGGGAAGAATGATACGGCAGGGAATGAGGGAAAGCACGGTCTTTTTCCTCATGGACGAAAACAGGAAACAGCGTCATCTCAACGAGACGGTGAAGATCAACGGCGAAGAGTGCGCTTTTAATATAATAACCTCTCAGGAGACATGGGCACCTGCCGACCTGGTCATCGTGTCGACAAAATATAATGGACTTCGGGAAGCTGCTAAGCTGATGCGTCCGGCAGTAGGAGAGGATACCACGATCATTTCTTTGCTGAACGGGATCAGCAGTGAGGAGATACTGGGCGAATACTATAACCGTGATCAGATCATCGATTGTGTCGCGATCGGTATGGATGCCATGCGGGAAGGTTCATGCCTGTCTTATCAGAACGCCGGGCGGCTGCAGGTAGGGATAACAAAAGAAAGCCAGAAAAAACGGCTGGACCAGCTGGTATCCTTCTTCGAGCGTACGAACGTCTCGTTTGAAGTCTGTGGAGACATCCGAAAAGCCATGTGGAACAAGTTTATGATCAATGTCGGGATCAACCAGACATGCATGGTATATGAGTGCAGCTATGGCAAGGCGACTTCCCCGGGACCTGAGCTTGAGGATATGACGCAGGCGATGCAGGAAGTCGTCAGGGTGGCTGCTGCCGAAGGGATCTCCCTGACACAGGAAGACTTTGAAAAAGACATGGAGCTCCTGCGAAGTCTGAATCCGGAAGGCTATCCTTCCATGCGCCAGGATGCACTTGCCGGAAGAAAAACGGAGGTCGACCTGTTTGCCGGGACAGTGGTTTCCCTGGCGGAAAAGCATGGGATACCTGTGCCGATCAACAAAAAGTACCTGGAGCAGATTGGCAGGATGGAAGCCGGCTTCAGATAAAACTGGAAATAGCTATAGGTTGAGATGGCTTTTACAGAAAACAAGGAAACCATCGAGAGTAACCGAGATATGTGAAAAAAAGCACATATGCATGACGTGCTGGGAGTATATACATGCTTGAACAGATATACCAAATGATCGATAAGTTGACGCCGGATGAGTTTTCCGAACTGATGAGGGAATTGCATCGCAAGAGCAGCCAAATCACGGCAGGCGGAAAGAAGGATATTCTGAATGACAAGTTTATTGAGCTTCAGGCGGATTTCCGCCATCGGGAAGAACCTGCTTCCGGGCCTGCAATGTTAGCGAGGGATGCTATTATCCTTTTATGCGATCACCTTATGGAAAACTATTATGAGATCAGGCCGGGGAGGTTTCAGAGGTACTGGTCTGTCCCTCATGGAGACCTTA
>CACZNZ010000282.1 GCA_902782625.1 uncultured Lachnospiraceae bacterium
AAGTATTATATGCAGATATCATTATCGATATCTCACATGAGGCACTCGACAAGGTATTCCAGTATAGAGTGCCTTTTTCCTTGGCTGAAGAAACTGCACCCGGTACACGTGTGAAAGTCCCTTTCGGCAAAGCAAACCGCATCGTGGAGGGATATGTGATCCGGGTAAGTGAAAAGGCAGATTACGATCCCGGGAAGATCAAAGAGATAATCGGGATTGTTCCGGATCAGCATGGGATCGAGTCTCAGCTGATCAAAGTGGCTGCCTTTTTGAAAAAACAATATGGGGGCTCCATGAGTCAGGCCCTCCGTACGGTACTGCCGGTCAGGAAAAAAATGAAATTGAAAAAACAGATCACCGTCTCCCTGATGATTCCCGCTAAAGAGGCAGAAAGTCTTCTTGCCTTCTGGGACAAAAGACATTATCGTGCCAGGGTCAGACTGCTTGAACTTCTTCTCAAGAAGGGGGACGTTCCCTATGAAGAGGTCAGGAACACAAGCGGTCTGAGCAGGAAAGCTTTAGAAGAGCTTTCGAGAAAAAAAGTAATCTGTATGTCAGAATCGGTGCGGTATCGCAATCCATTTGGCAATCTGGATGTGGAGGATTGTCCGGTTACTCTTCATGAGGAACAGCAAAGAATTATCGATGATTTTCGATCCAGAAACAATCTCGGAACTTTTCTGCTGCACGGGGTGACCGGCAGCGGGAAAACAGAGGTCTATCTCGCCTTGATCGAGATAATCCTTTCCCAAAAGAAACAGGCAATTGTCTTGATCCCGGAGATTTCTCTGACTTATCAGACTGTATCGAGGTTCTACGGCCGTTTTGGGGACAGAATTGCCGTGATCAATTCGCGACTGTCTGAGGGAGAACGGTCTGATCAGATTGAAAGAATACAGACGGGGGAAGCAGATGTAGTGATTGGACCGAGATCTGCCCTGTTTGCTCCTTTGAATCATCTTGGACTCATCATTATTGATGAAGAACACGACGGTGCCTATAAAAGTGAACAGACACCAAAGTATCACGCCGTGGACACGGCGATTTACCGGGCCACGCTCGCAGGAGCAAGTGTGGTGCTGGGTTCCGCTACGCCTTCGGTAGAAAGCTATGAGAAGGCACTTTGTGGAGAATATATTCTCTGGGAAATGAAAAAAAGAGCGACAGGTGCCTTGCTGCCGGAGACAAAAATCATTGATTTAAGAGATGAATTCCGGGAGGGAAACCGGTCGATGTTCAGCAGGGAACTTAAAGAAGAGATCCGCAGGTGCCTTGACAGGAAAGAACAGATGATGTTGTTCCTGAATCGCAGAGGATACGCCGGATTTGTTTCCTGCAGATCCTGCGGGGAAGTCAGGAAATGTCCGCACTGTGATGTATCGCTGACCTTCCACAGACCGCAGAAGCTGATGTGTCATTACTGTGGTTATGAAGAGACATTTGACAAGGTGTGTCCTGTCTGTGGTCTGGCCCATACAGCGCCGTTCGGACTGGGGACGCAGAAGGTCGAGGCGGCACTGTATCAGGAATTCCCGGAAGCAAGGGTAATGCGCATGGATCTTGATACGACCAGAAAAAAGCATGCCCATGAAAAGATTCTGCAAAGCTTTGAAGCAGGACAGGCAGATATTCTGCTCGGCACTCAGATGATCGTCAAGGGTCATGATTATCCCAATGTGACACTGGTTGGCATCATTGCGGCAGATCTTACGCTTCACGGACAGGATTTCAGAAGTGCGGAAAGAACTTTCCAGCTGCTCTGTCAGGCGGCAGGAAGGGCAGGAAGAGGAGATAAACCCGGGAAAGTAATCATACAGACCTATCTGCCGGATCACTACGCTATCCGGAATGCGGCGCTGCAGTCTTATCAGGGATTCTTTCAGGAAGAATCGGTATTCCGGGCTTGCATGCATTACCCTCCCTATTCTCATATGATGGCGATTCTGATTCAGTCAGGGAGGGAAGAGGATGCAAAGATTGCCGGAGAAAGGATTGCTAAAATGCTTTCCAATACTCAGCAGGGGAAAAAAGACCCTGTGGCGATTCTCGGACCTGGTCCGGCAAGGATTGCCAAAGTCAAGGATATATACAGACAGGTTCTGTATCTGAAACATACTTCCGGAGAGGTTCTCCTGAATCTGGAGGAACGACTGGCTCCTGTTGTCGAAGGACATCCTATGTTTGAGAAGGTCAGAATACAATTTGATTACGAACCTGTAACACTTTATTAATCTTTTTTAGCTTCTATAAGATATCACTGTGTGATATACTATTTAGAGCTTTAACCCACTAACCAAAGTATGCCAGGAGGTAGGCATGGCCATTAGAAAAATAAGAGTGATCGGTGATCCCTGTCTTGAGAAGAAATGTAAACCTGTAGTAAAAATCACGGACGGGACAAGGATACTGATTGAAGATATGTTTGACACGATGTATGAGGCACAGGGTGTGGGACTGGCCGCACCGCAGGTCGGGATACTGCGAAGGATCTGTGTCGTGGATATCAGAGACGAGGAACCTATCGTACTGATCAATCCGGAACTTATAGAATCCTCAGGGGAGCAGACGGATCAGGAAGGCTGTCTTAGTGTTCCCGGAAAGAGCGCAGAAGTAACCCGGCCTGATTATGTGAAAGTGAAATCTCTTGATATTGATATGAATGAAGTGATCTATGAAGGAGAAGGGCTGAAAGCCAGAGCAATTCTCCATGAGATGGATCATCTTGACGGCATTCTCTACGGAGAACGGGCTAATGAGCCGTATCATGATCTCGAAGAGGATGAAGAGTATGAGGAGATGGAAGAATGAAAGTAATCTTTATGGGAACACCCGATTTTGCGGTACCGTCGCTTAAGGCAATAGCGCAGGCCCATGAGGTGATTGCTGTCGTTACACAGCCTGACAAGAGAAAAGGCAGGGGAAAAGCCATTGTATTTTCCCCTGTCAAAGAAGAAGCATTAAAACTGGGCATTCCTGTTCTGCAGCCTCACAAAGTAAGGGAAGAAGAGTTTGTGGAAGAACTTCGGAAACTGGAACCCGATGTGATCGTTGTGGCAGCTTTCGGACAGATTCTTCCGGAGAGCATCCTCTTGCTGCCGCCCTATGGCTGTATTAATATTCATGCTTCTCTTCTTCCGAAATACAGAGGTGCAGCGCCTATTCAGTGGGCTGTGATCGAAGGAGAGAAGGAAAGCGGCATCACGACCATGTATATGAGCAAAGGTCTTGATACCGGTGATATGATTGACAAAGTGAGCACTCCTCTTTCTGTGAAGGAAACCGGGGAGAGCCTTCACGATAAACTTGCCACGTTGAGCGGTCCTTTGATCCTAAAGACACTTGAGTCTTTGCAGGACGGAACCGCAGTCAGAACGAAGCAGAATGATGAAGAAAGCTGTTATGCACCTATGCTTGATAAAGAGACAGGCCGGATCGACTGGAATGATCCTGCCGACAGGATCGAGCGCCTTGTACGCGGATTGAATTCCTGGCCGAGTGCCTATACAGATCTTTCCGGCAGGATCCTGAAGATCTGGGAAGCAGAAGTGGTGGATGATCCGATGTCTGAAGCTACACCCGGAACAATTGTCTCTGTAGAAAAAGACAGCTTTTCGGTGATGACAGGAAAAGGACAGCTGAAGATTACAAGTCTTCAGCTACAGGGAAAACGCCGGATGTCTACTCATGATTTCCTTCTGGGAAATCCAATGAAGGAAGGACAAAGACTGAACGGAAACAACGATGAAGACAAGAACGGACATTAGGGCAGAAGCCCTTGATACACTGGTTGCCATAGACAAGGACCATAAGATGGCCGGAGAGCTGATGGCCAATGCACTGATGCGTTGTCAGTTCCTCCCCAGACAGGAGAGGGCCTTTTATACCAGGCTCTGTGAGGGTGTACTGGAGCGTAGGATCTATCTGGATTATATTCTTGATCATATTTCCAAAACACCGATGAGAAAATGCAGACCGGTGATCAGGAATCTGCTTCGCATGGGAACTTATCA
The DNA here is from genome assembly GCA_902782625.1 of uncultured Lachnospiraceae bacterium. Lineage (GTDB taxonomy): Bacteria > Bacillota > Clostridia > Lachnospirales > Lachnospiraceae > Anaerobutyricum. Next base: position 4,011 of record CACZNZ010000282.1, read on the forward strand.
GATTCTTTTTATGAATGTGCCCGATGCGGCAGTCTGCCATGAGACAGTGAAGATGGCCAGACAAAGAGGGTTTCAGCGGCTTAGTGGATTCGTCAATGGCGTGCTGCGTAATCTGTGCCGCTCTAAAGATCATCTTCCGACTCCTGATGTGAACGAGGATCCGATACGTTATGCAAGCATCATGTATTCTGTGCCGCATTGGATTACACAGATGATCTTTTCACAGTACGGACAGGATGCAGGGAAACAGATTCTTGCTTCTTTTCTGGAAGAAAGACCGATGAGTATCAGGACCCAGCTTTCGCATAATACACCTGAACAGCTTGAACAGAGATTGAAAGAGGAGGAGATCACGGTACATCCGGGAAAGCTTTTTCCTTATGCTTTTTCTTTGGAAGGAGTCAATCATCTGAGGAAACTTGCCTCTTTTCGGGAAGGGTGTTTTGTCATACAGGATGAGAGTTCTATGCTGCCTGTCCATATTGCAGGAATCAAAGAAGGGGATCTGATCCTTGATGTCTGTGCAGCCCCTGGGGGAAAAAGTCTTCATGCAGCGGACCGGCTGCATGGGACAGGAACTGTAATTGCAAGGGATGTTACATCGAAGAAATTAGATTTGATAGAAGAGAACATAGACCGGCTGCAGTGTACCAATGTATCTGCAGAGTGTTGTGATGCCAGAATTTTTGATGAAGAGCTCATGGGAAAAGCAGATGTCGTTCTGGCCGATGTGCCCTGCAGCGGATTGGGAATTGCCGGGAAAAAGAATGATATCCGTTATCACTTAAGCCCGGAGAGGATGGAAGACCTTCGCGTTTTACAAAGAGAGATTCTGGGCACTGTCTGGAAATATGTGAAGCCCGGAGGACAACTCATCTATTCCACCTGTACCATCAACCGTGAAGAGAACGAAGAGAATGTAACATGGATCACGGAACACACACCGCTGGTCCCTGCATCCATGGAGGAAGACCTTCCTGCTGCTTTACAGGGAAGAACCGGGGGTAAAGGCTATCTGACCCTGCTTCCCGGAATAGACCCCTGTGACGGATTTTTCACAGCGAAATTTATCAGACCGGAGGAAAACCATGAAGTGGAATGATCTCAGATCCATGACGCTTGAAGAACTGACAGAATGTGTGGAAGAACTTGGTGAAAAAAAGTTCCGGGCCAGACAGATCTATGAGTGGCTGCACAAGAAGCTGGTTGAGACACCGGAGCAGATGAAAAACGTGTCGGCAAAGCTTAGAGATAAACTCTTAAAGGAACATCCACTCTACGGAGTATCCCTTATTGAAAGCCGGGAGTCGAAGATAGACGGAACAAAAAAGTTTCTTTTCGGACTCCATGACGGCAATATAATCGAAAGTGTATTGATGAGGTATAAACACGGCAATTCGGTGTGTATCTCTTCGCAGGCCGGATGCCGTATGGGTTGCCGGTTCTGCGCCTCGACGCTGCTTGGACTGGCAAGGAATCTGTATCCTTCGGAGATGCTTGATCAGATTTATGCGATTCAGAGACTGACAGGAGAAAGGGTATCCCATGTAGTCGTCATGGGAACAGGAGAGCCGTTTGATAACTATGAAGCACTCTCCAGAATGCTTACGATGGTAAGCGATGAATCGGGAATCAGGATCGGACATCGGAATATCACGGTGTCGACCTGTGGTATTGTCCCGGGAATCTATGCATTTGCAAAGGATCATCCCCAGGTGACACTGGCGATCTCCCTGCATGCATCTAACGATAAAATACGAAAACAACTGATGCCGGTCGCGAACCGTTACTCATTGGAAGAATTGATGCGGGCGGCAGATTATCATATTGATCAGACCGGCAGGAGACTGACTTTTGAATACAGTCTTGTCCGGGGAGTGAATGATACGAAAGAGGAAGCACTTGAGCTTGCGGCTCTGGTTCGAGGCAAGAACTGTCATATCAATCTCATTCCGGTCAATCCGATCAAAGAAAGAGACTTCCGGCAGTCAGAACAGTCCGGAGTCGATGCATTTAAAAAAATATTGGAAAATAAACATATTCAGGTGACCGTGCGCAGGGAGATGGGAAGAGATATCCAGGCTGCCTGCGGTCAATTACGGAAAGATTACAGGGAAAGGAGTGAAAACGGGTGAGAGCTTTTGGCGCTACGGACATTGGATTAAAAAGAAAGGTAAATCAGGACAGCTTTTTTTATTCCGATGAACCTATCGGCTGTTTTCCTAATCTTTATATAGTAGCAGACGGCATGGGAGGACATAAGGCGGGAGACCGCGCCTCTTCTTATGCAGTGACCCGGTTTGTGGATTATGCGAAACATTCCACGGAAAAACATTTATTTACGGGCATGAAACAACTTCTGGAAAAAATAAATGATGAGATATACAAAATGTCGATGGAGGACGATGCTTACGCCGGCATGGGAACAACCTTTGTTGTGGCAACGGTTGTCGGTGACCAGGCATATATCATGAATGTGGGGGACAGCCGCCTTTATTATTTTGATGGTTCGATCAGGCAGGTTACCCTGGATCATTCTCTGGTGGAAGAGCTGGTTCGTGCGGGAGAACTGAAACCTTCCGAATCCAAAACCCATCCGCAGAAGAATATCATCACCAAGGCGGTTGGTGTTTCCGAAGCGATCGAACCGGACTTCTTTCTGGAAACCATGGCGGAAGGAAGCAGCATTCTGATGTGTTCGGATGGTCTGAGCAACATGGTCAGCGATAACGAACTTTCCCGGATCCTGACATCTGCGTCGACAGAAGAAGAAGCCGTACATCAATGTATTGAAGAAGCCCTGTTCTACGGCGGCCTAGATAATATTGCCGTAGTCATCGCCTCTCATAAGAGCGGGAGGTGATCAGGATGTTGAAGCAGGGAATTATCATTGACAGACATTACGAGATCATAGAGCATATCGGATCCGGCGGTATGGCAGATGTCTATAAAGCCATGGATTACCGTCTCAATCGTTTTGTTGCATTAAAGGTGCTGAAAGAAGAGTACTATGATAATGAGACATTTCTGAAAAAGTTTCTGGCAGAGGCAGAAGCAACAGAAGCTCTTTCTCATCCGAATATCGTTCATATCTACGATGCAGAGTACAAGGATGGATATCATTATATTGTCATGGAACTTGCTGACGGCATGACACTGAAAAAATATATACGTCAGGAAGGAAGACTGAAAGCAGATAAGGCGGTAGCCATCGCGCTGCAGATTGCCGAGGGACTCAGAGCGGCCCATGACCATCATATCATCCACAGAGATATCAAACCTCAGAATATCCTTGTGACCGAAGGCGGCCGGGTGAAAGTAGCGGATTTTGGAATTGCCAGAGTTGCTTCCGGGGATACTATTTCGTCGAATACGATGGGCTCCGTGCGTTATTTCTCGCCGGAACAGGCCAGGGGCGGATTCGCGGATGAGCGAAGCGATATCTATTCACTGGGTATCACGATGTACGAGATGGTTACCGGGAAAGTTCCTTTTGACGGGGAGACCAGCATAGCGATCGCCATGTCTCACCTGAAAGAAGAGGTAACACCTCCAAGAGAGTATTTTCCGGATATCCCTCCGAGTCTGAACAAGATTATTTTAAAATGTACCATGAAAAGCCCGGAACAGCGGTATCAGAGCGCGCAGGCACTGATTGAAGATCTGAAACAGGTCTTTTTGCTTCCGGATGGAAATTATGTCTATATTGATTCACTGATCGATGATTCTCCGACGGTCGACAGAGACCAGAATGAGATTCAGAAGATCAAGGAAGAACTCAAAAAATATGAGCATGAACATGCGGATCCGGAAGAACAGGTA
>CACZNZ010000283.1 GCA_902782625.1 uncultured Lachnospiraceae bacterium
TCCAGTGATAAACAGACGGTCCGGTAAAAATGCGCTGCTTCGGAAATTCCTTCGTCAGATACATCAGATGATTGAGCGTATGCACATAGATTCCGTCAAATCCTAACGAAAACAATGCAGCATCCTCTTCTGGATCACCTCCCTGTCTCAGAATTCTTTCCATAGACAGGAAACACTTTTTCCCATTCTCGCGGATTTTTTTAAAAAATGTGTACATTTCCTCAGAAGTCAGATGATCCTTTGGCAGAATGATTCCGGCAACAACCGGATTTTCCAGACATACACAAAGCTGGGCTTCATCATAGATAACGGTATAAAGAGCCGGCTTTCGGTTTCCAATCGGTCGTGTCTTTGGCAATATGGCATTTTTTCGGTTTATGCTGACTGGCCGGTGCATTATCAATTGTTCAGATAATGTTTCGAAGGCTTCACGGCGCATCTGATTGACCTTGGACATAGGTAAAAACAGACCGTCCTCCATCTCGATGGATAGTTTTGTAAACGTAAATGGTACATTTCCGGTTTTACTGAGCTGGCGGCGAAGGTCTTCTTGTGTCACTGGTTTGTTCTGGGATGGTTCAGGGATATCACCGGTGAGGGTGACCTGCCGGTCCCGGCACGTCAGCGTCAGGCTGGCCGGCCGACCGCTTTTCAGAAGAAATCTTCCCTGTGCCGGCAGAGAAGGCGGCTCTTGAAGATAGCGTTCTTCAAGGCTTTTGATCAAAGGTGCCTTTCGGCGGCGATAGACCTTTTGGCCGACATTAAGAGAAGCAGTATCCGGTGCCTTCAAAAATCTATTATACCGCATTGGGACAGTTAATACAACTTCTTTATTGTTATTCGTATAAATAACAAGGATATCACCTTGATTTAATGGTTCAGAATGCTCGATTTCGATTTCACCTCTGCGGATGGTTTTGATTTTTCCTATCTGATGACCGGTGTTTTTGGGCGATTTTGTTGACATCATTTCTTTTCCGTTATGCCTGTGAAAATATCCGTCAGTAAATGTACCTCTACAGTATAATTCCTCCAGGTTGGCCATATCTTCCGGGGCAGGATGCTTTGTCAGATGATCAAGGTAATGCCGGTAGATCGCAGTGACACCGGCCACATAGTGCTCATTTTTCATCCGGCCTTCAATCTTCAGTGAATCGATACCGGCCTTAACCAGTTCTGGAAGCATAGAAAGGGCACACAGATCCTTCGGACTTAAGGCGAAAGGATTTTTCTGATTTTTGCGTCGCAGGGTTTTATTGATGTCACGAACTTCATAGGGAAGTCTGCAAGGCTGGGCACATCGGCCGCGGTTACCGCTTCTTTTTCCGGAAGCACTGCTTAAAAGACACTGTCCTGAATAACAGTAACACAGTGCACCGTGGGCAAATACTTCCACTTCCAGGCCGGTGCGCTCTTTGATGGCAAGAATCTCAGCAAGAGACAGCTCTCTGGCCGGAACGATCCTTATCATCCCAGCTTCTTTGGCAGCGAGCGCACCGTAAACGTCAGTGACCGTCATCTGCGTGCTCCCGTGTAGCGCAATTTTGGGAAATACCTGACGAATAAAAGAAGCAGTCCCGAGATCCTGTACGATCACTCCATCAAGGCCTGCTTCTTCATAGGGAAGGAGAAAATCAAACAGTTCCTCCTCCACTTCATGTTCTTTCATCAATGTATTTACCGTAAGATATATTTTTTTTCCGTAAAAATGAGCATAGGAGATTCCGGCTTCGATATCTTCGCCCTCGAAGTTGCCCGCGTATGCACGGGCACCGAACCTGGATCCTCCTATGTAGACAGCATCTGCGCCTGCATTGATGGCAGCTTTCAGATGCGAAAGAGTTCCGGCCGGAGACAAAAGCTCCGGCAGAGTATGGTTTTGTTCTTTATGTTCAGAAAGTATCATTTCTGGTCTCCAGCTCAATGATCCTCTTCTGGAGTTCATTGACCTTTGTCTTATATTCGATGACAAGCTTATTGGCAGTGTCGATTCTCATGTCTTTATCGACGATCTCCTGCTTGATCCGGTAGATTTCCTGTTCATTTTCCATGTGTTCCTGTTTGAAGATGGCGATCTCTTCCTGCAGTTTGATCAGATCCTCTGCAAGATTCAGGGAAAGAAGGATGTTCTGATATTCGGGGGTCAGTTTATTGTAACCTGCCTGCAGTTTCAGTTCTGTGATTTTGCTGTCCACAAATGCGGATACTTTCTGCATATGTTCTGTGCTTCCACCGGAAATCATATAGACTTTTCCATCGATGACAACAGACGTCTGGCCATTTTTATTACTCATGATAACTCCTCCTGTTTATGAATGCGGTATTTTCCGTCCCAGATGAAGATAAGCCTTTTCGCTTAAAACTCTTCCCCGGGGCGTTCGGTGTATCAGTCCTCTTTGAATGAGGAATGGTTCATATACATCTTCTATCGTGCCGGCATCTTCTCCGATGGCTGCGGCCAGTGTGTCAAGTCCTACGGGTCGCCCGTGGAACTGATCGATCATCGTCAAAAGCAGTGTGCGGTCTGTGCGGTCCAGTCCCAGGCTGTCTACTTCGAGCAGATCGAGCGCCAGGTCTGCCACATCTTTATCAATCCTGCCACCATAGCGTACCTGTGCGAAATCACGTACTCTTTTGAGAAGGCGGTTCGCCAGTCTTGGAGTTCCTCTGCTCCTTTTTCCAATCTCTAAAGCGCCTTCTTCATCGATCTCTACGTTGAGCAGTTCGGCGGACCGCAATACGATGACCTGTAGTTCGCGGTCTGTGTAGAACTCCAGTCTGTTTACTACACCGAATCGGTCTCTTAACGGTGCGGTAAGCATGCCTGCCCTTGTGGTGGCGCCGACCAGAGTAAAATGAGGCAGGTCAAGCCTTATTGATCTGGCTGAGGCTCCTTTTCCGATCATGATATCGATAGAAAAATCCTCCATCGCCGGATATAACACCTCTTCTACCTGTCGGTTCAGGCGGTGGATCTCATCAATAAAAAGGATGTCTCCATCAGAAAGCTGATTCAGGACTGCGGCAATCTCGCCAGGCTTTTCGATGGCCGGTCCGGATGTAACCTTCAGAGAGGAATCCATCTCATTGGCTATAATTCCTGCCAGTGTGGTTTTCCCGAGTCCGGGTGGACCGTACAGCAGAACGTGGTCCAGGGATTCTCCTCTCATCCTTGCAGCATCAATAAAGATCTGAAGATTCTTTTTGACTTTCTCCTGTCCGATATATTCCGTTAATGTCTGTGGCCTAAGACTGCCCTCAAGGTTCGCTTCTTCCTGCTGCAGTGTGGCACTGATCATTCTGTTATCGTCCATCGATTCACCTGATATATTTTAATGCTTCTTTCAGTAAACTGCCGGAATCCATCTTGTCTGCATCGGGAACGCTTCTGACGGCTTTCCGAGCTACGAGTCCGGAATAGCCGAGCGCCTCCAGGGCAAGCACAGCATCCATGATCTCCTGGTTGTTATCAGCACTAGACCCTGCGTCCTGTGTCATATCTGATTCTGCAGTATCAAAGGATAATCCTTCAAGGTATTCTTTCAGATTCAGCTTGTCTTTCAGTTCCATGATCAGGCGCTTCGCGCCTTTTGGCCCAATGCCGGGTGTTTTTGAGATTGCTTTGACGTCTTCATGATACACGGCCGAAACCAGATTCTCCACTGTCAGCGTAGACAGCAAAGAAATCGCCGCTTTTGGCCCGATGCCACTTACACTAAGCAGCTGTCGGAAAACTTCAAGTTCGTTGCGTTTGCGAAATCCATAGAGTGCCGCAATATCTTCCCGCAGATACAGGTAGGTGTAGAGCATCAGCTCCTCTCCTGTATCTGTCTCTTCAAGCAATGGCTGGGTCACATGAATTCCATAGCCGATTCCGTGGTTGTCGAGCACGATCGTATCCCTTTCTTTAAAGGCTACGACACCATTGACAAATGAGATCAAAATAAACCTCCATCAAGTTCAGTTACACATTTTTTCCTTTGCCATAATATCATATTTCCCATAAGATTACAACTTTTAAGACTGCATCACGAGGCAGCGTTGTTTGACATGTTTCCTTAAGTCTGATAAGGTTAGGTCAGCAGAAAAAAGGTGGAATAAATACCATGAAAACCATACGTAAAAAGATTCATACGGAGATGTCTGATTGGGAAAGATCCGTTTTCTCAGATGAAAATACATTATTTTTTGATATAGAGACGACGGGATTTCACAGGAAGTACAGCATCCCCTATCTGATTGGATGTGCCTACCGCCATGGGGATAAGGTAGTTTTTATCCAGTGGTTCAATGATACCGGCAAAGACGAGGAAGCGCTGCTTGATGCCTTCTCTTCCCTTCTTTACAAAAGAAAATGGTCCTTATTTACTTTTAACGGGGAAAGCTTTGACATCCCCTATCTGAAGGCTCGTTATAAACTTTACGGAAAAATGTCTCCATTTGCCGGCCTTGCTTCATCGGACTTATATAGGATGATGCGACCTTTCCAGCAGCTTTATCGTATAGAGCACGGGTCCCAGAAAAACTGGGAACAGTTTCTGGGAATCTGCCGGGAGGACCGTTATAACGGAGGAGAGCTGATAGATATATACAGACAATATCTGATAGAACCTGATCTTGAGAATCAGGAACTGCTCCTTTTGCACAATGAAGAAGA
>CACZNZ010000284.1 GCA_902782625.1 uncultured Lachnospiraceae bacterium
GCGAACATATTGATCTTCCAGATTACATCAGGCGGATTGATAGATATATAGAAAATGATCAGACCCAGTACAAATGTGGAGATTCTGCTCAGTCTTCCAATATGCTTCTCTCCAACCTGATCTCCTTTTTTCTCTTTGTTGTAGATATAGATATCCTTGATGATGGAGGACGTTCCTGTAAGCAGCAAAGAGGAAATCGTAGAGATAGAAGCCGCGATCGGTCCTATGATCGTGATGCCCGCAACAACCGGGGAAAGGGAACGGACTGCAGCCATAGGAATAATATTGTCTACACTGTTTCCATAGCTCTCCAGGCCCTCCGGAAGGATACCTTTTGCCATCACACCGATAAAGTTCATGCCGATATTCATGGCACCGATAACGATCGTTCCGATCAGTATAGCACGGTGAAGAGATTTCGTATCTTTATAACTCAGGCAGCGTACCACGGACTGAGGGAGACCCACCGTAAAGATACCAACAAGCAACCACTGGGAAATATAGAGGCTCATAGGCATATTACCACCAGAAAACGGCTCAAGCATCTCCGGATGTTTCGCCGAAATCTCACCCATGATTTGCTGATATCCTCCGCCGGCATGCAGGATACCCCACAAAAGGATTCCCATACCAACCAGCATGATCACGGCACAGATCGCATCGGTTACGGCCACTCCCCTAAAACCTCCGACAGCAGTATAGATGATAACAGTAAGTCCAAAGATTGCCAGACCTACTACATAGGAATAACCGGTAACAGCCTCAAACAATTTGGCTCCACCGACAAACTGTGCTACCATCGTCGCCGAGAAGAACAAAACGATGATTACCGCGGAAAGCCCTGCCAGGAAATCTGACTCATAGCGGGAACGGATAATATCGATTACTGTAACCGCATCAATCCTCCTCGAAATGATTGCCATCTTTTTCCCCAGGATCCCAAGAACCAGCAGTAAAGCAGTTACCTGAACCACAGACATATAAATCCAGCCAAAACCGATATTCCAGGCCTGACCGGGCCCTCCGACAAAAGAACTGACGGAACTGTAGGTTGCCACAGTAGTCATCGCCAGCACAAAACCGCCAAGGCTTCTTGATCCGATGAAATATTCTTTGATAAATCCCTTAGAACTGCCTTTTCTTGACATGGTGCCGAGATAGAAACTGACAAACAGCATGACGGCCATCATGAGAAATACGGGGATCAGTCCTGCCATTCTAGTGCTCATCTTTCCCCTCCTTCTCGTCTAAATCAAAGTCTTTATAGACTCTTCCGATCATCCACCATACCAGAAGGGAAGCAAAAATCCAAGTTCCCAGGCACCCTGTCAAAAACCACAGGGGAGTATTCCCAATCATAATACCTGTTTTGCTTACTCCTAGTCCGGAAATTGTCCAGAATATAATGATGGCAACGACTGCATATACAGTATAAAGTGCCTCTTTGTTAATCTGGCGAAACTTCTCTTTCGTGCTCATAACTTTTCCCTTTCTTGTTATTTTGATAAAAATTTATGACATCAGGACAGATAACGGTCGATACCGAATTCTTTCCGAAGAGCGGCATACCTTTTTTTCTCCTTGTCTTTGATTTCCTTTGAGAGATCATTCATACAGTGATGGATCACATCAGCGTCTTTTAACACCTCATCCATAGGAGAATCCACAACCAGTTTGTCATCATGATGGTAGATTGCACTGCAGATTATCTCCGTCTCCTCTTCCGTCGTCAGACCAAGCTTCTCAAGGATCTCTCTGGCAAGTACTGCGCCTTTGTGCGCATGATCCTCATAGGAACCGCTTCGATAAGCTGCCAGATCATGAAGCATTGCTGCCATACATGCGATCTCTGTGTCCATCCCCCTTTTTTCTGAAATCATGGACGCTGCGAGAGACACGCCATAAAGATGAACAAAAGCTCCGTTTCGTTTCTTAGTATCTTCCATGCGCATCAGCTCTTCATCAACATACTTCCTCAATTCTTTCAGTCTGCTCATGGTATCCCCCCTATCTGTGAAAGACTACTTCTATTCTGGCCAGTCTGATCTGATCCTGATCAGATAACATGACCTCCTCCTGTCCGTCAAGCATTTTCCCGTTTAAATATGTATGATTGGTTGAATTCAGATCTGCCAGATAATATTCTCCGTCTTTTTTTCTGATCTGTGCATGGATACGGCTGACAGTTGGATCATCACTGATGGCATAATCTGTCTTGGATGGATCTTTCCCGATAACAAAAGGATCTGTATCGATTGGGATCTCTTTCGTGCCGTCTGCCATGGTCAGGAAAGCCTTCGGCTCTTCATCGGCTATTTCGGAAGTCCCTTCCAGTACCACCGTTGCATTTTCATCTTTAAACATATCTTCAAAACTGACTCCGTCTGAATCCTCTGTCTGCCCTTCCGGTTCGGCAGAAAGCGGAACCTGTGGAGCAGAATCCACAACAGGCATGTTAGGGCCGGTCTGCTGTGGTGTCGGACGGTACTCCTGTGGCTGTTGTACAGGCTGCTGTACGGGCTGCTGCTCCATATTCAGATTAATCTTTTCTGAAGAAACTTCTACCGGTCTACCGCTTAAAAGAATCTGCATATTTTTATTATACTGAAGCATCAGAATCCCGAATATGATATAGTAAGCTGCCTGAAGAACCGCTGTAAGGAATCCCCCACTTGAAATAGCTCCGACAAAACTGGTGAAAGCTAAGACAAATGTCATCACGATCACATACATGGAAATCGGAACTGACGGCTGATCTCTCACGATCGATCCCGTTGTATTGCCAATTGCCTTGATCACCAGCCAGTGATAGAAAATAGTCAGCGCCATAAATGCCACATAGAACAAAGCGACCGCTGCCAAAAAGCCGACTTCCGCCTTAACCGATATGACCAGAAGAACAATTGCGATCACAACTGTACCAAGCACAGCTATCACCAGATTGATCCACTCCACAATATTGATAATTGTCAATCCTGTATATCCTGAGCGGAAACCGTCTCTGGCATGAACAAATATCAGCCACAGACCAACACAGACCACAACGGTAGGAAGCAGACTGATTGCCGTTCCCACTACATGAAATGAATTCAGGAACGGAAAAATCTGATTCAGATTTACATCCATATTCCCATATCCAAACTGCTGCTGATAGATGTTTAAGATTCTTTCAAGGGAAGTCGTCCCTCTCCCTGCTCTGAATAATGCTGTGACAATCACCAGTGAATAACAGATCACCGCGGCCAGATAGAGATAGGAAGTCCCCACAGAAGAAAGGTAATCTCTGGCACTCGCAATAGACGATGTAGTCTTTTTTACCGAGACACCAGATGGCATACCGTAAGTCCTGGTCTCCTGCCGGTTCGGGGCGCCACCTGGCGACTGTGCATCAAGCTTATGTCCACATCCACTGCAAAACAGCGCTCCTTCCGGATTTTCTTGTCCACAATTACTACAAAACATTGTCTGTTCCTCCTTTATCACATCATATAGCCAATCCCATCAGATCAAGCAGCAGTCCCCAAATCGTTCCCGATGCGTATAGAAGCCCCATGATCATGAGATTTTCTTTTCTGTTTGTGTTGGTTCTGAATAAAACAAGTAATCCCACACCTGCTCCCACCAACAGTCCTGCCATCATCTGTCCGAGGGATATCATGGAATTCAGGTACAACTGGGTGATTACAATAGATGCAGCACAATTGGGAATCAGCCCGACAAGTCCCATCAGGAAGGCGCCGATAACCGGTATCGATGTTAAAAATCCTGACAGTGCCTCTTCTCCTACCAAAGCAACAATGCAGTTAATGATCAAAGTAAAGATAAAGATTGTCAGTGTAATCTTTGCTGTATGAATCAATGCGGATTTCAGGATACTTCCCTCCCCGCAATGACAGTGCTCATGCTCACAAAGATCATGTATATCTTTATTCTTCGGGCTCTTAGCTCGTCTTTTTCTTATGAATGCGTCTATAACCAGCCCTGTCACCATGCCTAGCAGCATCTTTAATCCCAGTATCACAGCAATGGTCCTGATTGGAATCCGTTCAGACAAAAAAATCGGCAGCATTTCATCAGAAGTCGATAGGAATATCGCGATCAATGTCCCTGTTGTAATAACACCTCCAGAGAACAGACTGGCTGCTGCAGCCGAAAATCCACACTGTGGTATCACACCGGCAGCTGCCCCGATGGCTGGGCCTACTCTGCTGGTTTTTGCCACCATCAACCCCAGTTTATCTCCTGTTCTGTTTTCCAGATATTCCATAAAAAGATAAGTCAGAAACAGAAACGGAAGTACTTTCAGCGTGTCAACGATGGCATCTAAGAGTATCTCCTCTATCATCATTTCTCCTTTCCGTATAATAAACCATTATTATCTTATGGCATTTATTAGGATTTTGCAAGGACTATCTCGAAGATACTTTATGATTGACACATTCATTTTAACCATGATAATATAAAATGTCTAATTAAAAAAGGAGAGAAGCAAAGATGTTACAGGATCAAGCATATGATTATCTGATCGACATGATTAAAGAAGGAAAGCTACAGACCGGCAAAATATACTCGCTGAACCAGATGTCCAGGGAACTTGGCATCTCCAGAACTCCTTTCCGGGATGCAGTGGTCCGGCTTGCCCAGGAGAGATATATTGATATCCTCCCCAGCAAAGGATTCATTTTGCACAAGATGACTGAAGAGGACATCGAGGAAACTTATCAGCTCCGGCATGCCCTTGAATCCTATTGTTTAAAGCAGCTCTCTCTCCATATCGATACAGCACGCGGGCAGGAATACTACCGGAAAATCAGTGGAAAGGTAGAGAGTCAGCGTCAGATCATGGGCAGCAGTAAGTCCGCCGAGGAATTCGGCCGCAAAGACTATGAATTTCACCGAAGCATTGTCCAGTATGTAGGTAACGAGGCGATGCTTGAGATATACCGAAGCTTCATGTACCGCATTTTCTGGCTGAACGTCACTTCATTTCAAAGGCAGGGCCGTATGGAGGAAACTGTGGAAGAACATACAAAGCTTCTTTCATTGATCAGAAATCAGAATCTTGCAGGGATCGATGCACTGCTCGAAGAGCATTTGAGCACACCAAAAAAAATCAATCTCCAACTGCTGTGATTCTTGCTTTCCTGTATAATACAGCAAAAAACAGGGTGCTCCCGTAAAACACGGGGCACCCTGTTTTTATGGCTTAACCAACTATTTCTTAATTCAATCCGGAATTAGTCCTCGATTTCTGCAATACAAACTACCTGGGTAGAGTCAAGGCCGAGAATTCTGAGCGGAGCATTGAAGAAGCGAACAATCTTCGCATCTTTCGGAAGCTCGGACAGATGCATATCTTCTACGCCTGTACAGAATTTGCCTGTGTAATATCCGAGGATATGACGATGGCAGTCTGGCGGAAGTTCGCCTTCCGGACAGCTTGCAGATGCAGATCCGATTGCCAGGAAGTCCATGCCGATTCCCTTCAGATTCGGGAAGTTCTCTGTCAGATAGTCGCCGGCAC
>CACZNZ010000285.1 GCA_902782625.1 uncultured Lachnospiraceae bacterium
ACAGTACGTTCAATTTTCTGATCAGTATGGTGTATACGCAGATGTTCAACCTGCTTTGTGAAAAGGCGGATGACGTCTATGGAGGCAGGCTGCCTGTTCATGTCCGGTGTCTTATTGATGAGATGGCAAACATCGGGCAGATCCCGAATCTGGAGAAACTGATCGCCACGATCCGAAGCCGCGAGATCTCAGCCTGCCTGGTGCTGCAGGCACAGTCACAGCTTAAAGCAATCTATAAAGATAACACCGATACGATTATCGGCAACTGTGATTCCAAGATTTTCCTCGGCGGTACGGAACCGACAACCTTGAAAGAATGGTCGGAATCGTTGGGCAAGGAGACGATTGATCTGTATAACACAGGAGAAAACAGGGGCAAGGAGACCAGCCACAGCCTGAATTACCAGAAGACCGGAAAAGAACTGATGACACGTGATGAACTGACGGTCATGGACGGTGGGAAGTGCATCCTGCAGTTGCGCGGCGTCCGGCCTTTTCTTTCCAGAAAATATGATCTTACGAAGCATCCGAATTATGGTCTGACGGCAGATGCGGATGACAAAAATGTGTTCAATATGAAGAAATATCTGAACAGAAGACTGAAGCTGAGAAGTAATGAAGAATACACAGTTGTTGAAATGTAGAAGATGGTGTGCCTATACCGTGAGTTCAATGCATTTTTATCTTTAGCATGGTAAGCTTAATAAGTATATCAAATGGAGTTAAGGGGAAAATGAAAGTACTTGTAATACCCGATGTGCACCTGAAACCGTTCATGTTTGAACAGGCTTCGGAACTAATGGAAAATGGTGAGGCAGACCGGGTGGTCTGTCTCATGGACATAGCAGATGACTGGAGACAGCAGTATAACATCGATCTGTATATCCAGACTTATGATGCCGCGATCCGGTTTGCAAAAGACTATCCGGACACGCTTTGGTGCTGCGGGAACCATGACCTCAGTTATCTCTGGAATCAGAAAGAAACCGGATATTCCCCCATCGCACCATGGACGATATGCGAAAAGATGCGGATCCTGAAAGAGTCTCTACAAAACACGGATCAGATGGCTTATCTGCACAGGGTCGACAATGTCTTGTTTTCCCACGGCGGACTCGCCGATAGGTTTGTGAAGAAATATGTGCCGTCAAATCCGTATAACGATGTTGATGGTGTCGTAAGGACTATAAATGGATTTGATTGGGGCATCATGTGGCAGGATCTGTCACCGATCTGGTACAGGCCGCAGTATTACGGGGGTAAGATGTATAAACCCCGGAAGCTTCTTCAGGTCGTCGGCCATACGCCTGTAGAGAGGATAGTCAGGACAGGTAATCTTATCTCCTGCGATGTCTTTAGTACGGACCGCTCAGGAGAGCCGATCGGGACACAGGAATTCCCGGTGATCGATACCGTAACCTGGGGGCATTACGGAATCAAAGCTTTTTAAAGAAGTGGGAGAATGATCATGAAAACGTTTTTTATCAGTGACCTGCACCTGGGACATGCAAACTGTATCCGGTTTGATGGCCGCCCGTGGGAGACTGTAGAAGAGATGGATATGGAGATCATCCGGCGTTGGAATCGGAAGGTCAGAAAAGAGGATCATGTGTATGTTCTGGGTGATTTTGCGTATAAGAACCATACTTCCATCGAAAACTACACGACTCAGATGAATGGGTTCATCCACCTGATACGCGGCAATCACGATAAGCGCAGCGAAGCCTATGAGAACTGTTTTCATGAGGTCGTGGATTATAAGGATATGGTAGTCATGGCAGATGGTGTTAAATGCCGTTTGATCCTGAGCCATTACTTTATCCCATTTTATAACGGTTCCCGGCACATGGCTTTTATGCTGCACGGCCATACCCATAAAACAGAGGAATCTGTCATGGAGGAGCGGATCAAAGAGGATATCCGCAGCAAGGGTCTGCGTTGTGAAGCATATAACGTCGGTGCTATGTGGCAGGATTATGAGCCGCAGACTCTGGAAGAGATCATCGCCCGGCAGGGAAGGGGGATCCCGCTCATATAGAAAAGTAAAGAACTGGAGGCTTTAAAGATGAGCAGAAGTTACAAGCACACACCTATATGCAAAGACTCAACCAGAAAAGGCCCGACCTTCAAATCCGGGAAGCAGATCGCGAACCGTGTCGTCCGGAGAAAAGATGACATTCCGAATGGAGGAGGATACCGAAAAGCATACTGCAGCTATAACATAAGTGATTTTCAGTTTCGGATGGACGAAAGCGAACTGAAGCATAAATGGGAAGACGAGGATTCCTGGCTTCTCAGTCATTTTAAGAGCTACAAAGAAGCTTATCGCTGGTGGAAGAGAACGTATAAAATGAAATAGAAGATGATATATTGTTAATCAATGTGCTTCGAGCATGTGCCCGGGGCGTTTTTGTTTTTCCGGATAAGGAGGCGGAAAACATCAGTTACAGTCAATTATTTTTACAGGAGGATAGATAATGTCGGAAGAAAACAGAGTCAATATGGATCCTGCTGCAGCAGAAGCGGCAGAGCACAAAGGTGAACAGAATCAGATGGAGAAGATTACGATCAAGTTCGGGAAAGGGCTTGTCGGTGAGCCGTTCACGAGCAAGAACGGCACGGAACTGGTCAGGATCTCGATCCCTAACAGCGATCCGAAGGACCACTCCCCCTGGCAGGAATTCGTCCTTGCCAGCAAGCAGGTGCATGAAAACCAGTATGGAAAGGGCATGTGGGCAAAACTGCCTGCGGAGGGACATACGACCGTGTCCAAACCCTTTCTGGCAGGACAGGACGAGAACGGCCGGAACATCTGGAAAAAAGAGATGCGTTCGGTGCCGAACCGGGAACTTAAGGAAATGGTGGAGTTCTATAAGACCCGCAATTGCGAAGATCGGGCTCCCGCACCAGAGGGTAGGGAAGCATCAC
>CACZNZ010000286.1 GCA_902782625.1 uncultured Lachnospiraceae bacterium
AACGACGGCGATCAGGTCACCCACCTGGGAAAGCACCGCTTCCGCCAGGGCGGAAAACCGCGACAGGTTCCGCGAGGCGGAAGGAAACAATGTCAAATAATCCATATAGACTCCTTGTAAACAGACTTGATAGACTCCTTGTAAACAGACTTGCGAGCCACAAAGAACTGCCCCGCGGTTCCATTTTCTCACAACATCATTTTGAATTCATGTTAATGCACGAACCTGGTATGCGAATAACCGGACGAACACCCACTACTATGTCATCAACATATGTACCAAAGCTGCTGGCATTTCCGTTCCACTCCACAGATGCAGCCATGGAAGCATCATAGCCGGAAGAGCGCAGCCACCAATATCCACCTTCTGTATGGCCTGATAAATACAGGCCGGGTCGCCCGATGCCCCGGGTCACTGCATATTGAGTGGGTAGACACAGCCTCATACTGTCGTCATAAAAGTATGAATACCAGAAACCATTACTGTATTTATTGGTTACTTCATTAAGGCTCAGCAGATAAACCTTATCATAAGTATCGTTGCCGCCGTTTGTACCATGATCAGGATTCTGCTCGTTTATCACATGCGTGGTAAGTATCTGCTGTTGTTCATCTGCGTTGAATGCCTCATGATAGAAATAATCATTCAGCCATTCTCTGAGCGAGCACATTTCCCACGTTGAATCCGTTCTTTCAGCATGATACCGTTGGACATCCAGCGCAAATTTGCTTATAAGTACCGCCGTACCATCCGGTTCTGTGTCCAGCAATATCCACTCGATCGGCTCCTTGCCGTTTGACAGGTCATTATCCTGCTCATAGTGGCCAAAGACGATGGCATCATTTTCATCTGTTCCAATGACCTTTTCTTCTTTCTTTAATACAAGCTGTCTATGGCCATCATCATAGCTGGGATCAGGAAACACAACAGGCGTATCCAGATTGCCCCATATCTGCGGGATGAATTTCGTTTCTTTATACTCACTCAGGGCCTTTGCCCTATCTCTCGAAAATGTTGCTGTTAATGCAAAGAAAAACGCATTTCTGAAGCTATGATCGTTTATCATGCTATCAATATGCTCTGCAAAAATGCTGCCCGTAACAATAGGTTCATCCAACTTCTGCAGTTCCCGAAACATATTTGTAAGTTCCGTAGAACCCACTAAGAAGTAATCCGAAGAATATTCACCCGCTGTTGTATCGTAAGACATTGAATCTGTTGAAGTAATAACTGTAAAACGTTTCTTGTCAAGACTGATTTCTTCCGCAGCATCAATTGCAAGGCCTGAAAAGCAATTGTCAAAAATAATAACGCATCTTCCTTTTAATTTGCTTTCTGAAACACAACTCAGAATTTCTTTATACGAGGCGATACAGTCATAATTACTTGTAACCCTTTCATCTTCTGAACCCGGATTATATATTGCTATATATGGCATATCCAGGCATCCATGAGAGGTAATATACAGGTACGTTATATCATTATCATCCTGTCCCAGATTAACCATAGAAGTGATGGCATCCCGAAACCCAAAGTTGTTTTCTGTGGACAGTAACAATGCTTCGCTTTCAAATGCATTGCCATTATATACCGTTTGCTTCCCGTAGATTTCATTGGCCATGATATCTCTACTGTTGATCATTGCCCCTTCCCATTCCGGTTTATACTGTCTATTTGCACCTTTCTCGTCAACAAATGTCACTGTTCCGGATCTGAGGATTACTGACCTGACCATCGTGTTCACGTCAAACGTGGCTGTGTATTCCAATGTGCCACAGTTTTCGCTGGTTGCCTTGATATAGATGTGAGGATCAGGCGCAGGCTCGCCCTGAACCCTTCCCTCCGGCGCCCTGTATATACAATCTACTGCACAGGTCTCAGAAATGCTTTTTGCCTCGTATGTCGTTACGGAGGGAGACAAACCGTTATCGCCGGATATTTCACAGATAATGCTGCCGGCATCTGTTACAGCATCTTCTCCTTCGCCCAGGTAAGGCATTATATAAAACTCCAGCGTTATTCTGCCATCATCGGTTATACCATAATAGGACGTAATGATATCCAGGCAGGGTTTGCTGCCCCCGGAAGCATAGGTAAAAGCCGGGATCATCAAAATAATTGCTATCAACATAGCAAGTATTTTCTTTCTGAAGGGGGTATACTTTTTCATCATATGCTCCTTCCTGTCGGCACCAAATCCGGCATTGAAAAACAAATCCATATGTAAATGGAGGGGCAACACCAATCCTCTGTATTCCATCCCAGCAATTTATCCGCACCAGGGAAAGCAGAATTGGAAATAGCACGTTCAGCATTGACCATGTGCTTTCTCAGAATAACGAAATCACTGAAATGGAAATACTTGCCGCAGGCACCATAACAGTATCTTATCATGCTTGTATTGCAATGTCCATCATGAAGTGTTGAACAATCATATTCTTTATTCATTGGTCTACAATGACATCTACTGTTCCCCGTTCCCTATCCACTACCACTACCCACTGACATCATTGTCCATTGACAATGATGTCCACCGTCCCCGTGGACGCCGTCAGCAGCGTATCCCATTCCGCCGGGACCTTCAGCCGGGTGGTGGGGCAGATGCTGCAGGTGGCCGTGATATCCGTGATGGCAAA
>CACZNZ010000287.1 GCA_902782625.1 uncultured Lachnospiraceae bacterium
CACCGTGGGGAGCCCGGCATCAAGGCACTCATCATTTATCCGATGAATGCACTTGCAACCGACCAGTCAAAACGTATTGCGGAGCTGATCTGGAACAGCCCGGAACTCCGGGGCAACGTGACAGTCGGTATGTATGTTGGCGGTTATACACAAAACGACAGCCGCATGATGAGCGAGAACAATGTCATCATCGACCACGAGACTCTGCTGGGAAATCCCCCTGACATTCTGATGACGAATTATAAAATGCTTGACTATCTGCTTGTCCGTCCGAAGGATGCAGCGCTCTGGAGAGATAACAGGCCAGACACTCTGAAATACATTGCGGTCGATGAACTGCATACCTTTGACGGTGCACAGGGCACCGATCTTGCCTGCCTGCTCCGCAGACTGAAATCCCGCCTGTGTACACCGGGCGGCTATCTCTGCTGCATTGGCACATCAGCCACGATGGGTTCCAGGGAAAACGGGAAGAGTATTCTGAAATACGCTGAAGAGATCTTCGGTGAACCTTTTGAAGAAGACGCCGTAGTGACAGAAGACAGGCTGTCACCTTATGAGTTTTTCGAAGGTCAGGAAATAACCGACTTCACCATGCCGACGGCTAAGCAGGTGGAGGAACTGAATGAAATTGTAGCACAGGATAATGAAAATGCTTATCTTAAGGCTGCAGCGATAGCCTGGACGGATATGTTCGGGGTGGATGTCACTTCTCCGGAGGGCAGCATTGCCTTAGGGAAACATCTGATGCATCACAGTTTCATGCAGGCGATGATTAGTCTGATAAGGGGGAATTATTATCAGGTCGGAACTATCATAGAGGAGCTCAAAGTAAACTATCCCGCGCTTAAAGAAATGGGAGATGCGGAGGCAGCAATCAATGCGATGCTGGCTCTGATTTCCCATGCCCGTACAGAGGGCATGCGCCCGTTCCTTAATGTCCAGGTGCAGCTTTGGATGAGGGAACTTCGACGCCTGGTAGCAAAAGTATCCGGCAATGATGTCACATATTCCATTGCGATAGATCTGAATGATCAACAGAAAAAGCAGTATCTTCCCGTTGTAAATTGCCGTGACTGTGGCGCAACCGGATGGACGTCTGTCCTTAGTGAACGCGGTAATGCCACGATCAACAACCTTGAGACTTTCTATAACCTGTATTTCAAGGCGGATGACAAGATTGTCATGATGTTCCCGCACAGTCACAGTGGTTATCCCTGGGGGACGGTCGCCGGCCGTATCTGTCCTGAGTGCCTGCAGGTCAAGATAGGCGAGGACTCATCCGCAACTTGCGACAGCTGCGGTGCTGACATGGTGGATATTGTACTGCCGAATCCGATCAGGACGACCGGATCTAAAAGTAATAAGCAGTATGTCTGCCCGTTTTGCGGATCTAAGCGCGGGTTGTCCCTGATGGGTCTCCGAAGCGCAACGGAGATCAGTACAGAGCTTTCACAGCTTTTTGCATCCAAATTTAATGACGATAAGAAAACCCTTGCCTTCTCTGATAACGTGCAGGATGCGGCGCACCGTGCCGGATTCTTCAACGCTCGTACATGGAGATTCGGCTTCCGTACGGCTGTGCAGCGGTATGTCCAAAATGGAGGGGCCGGTCTTTCCCTCACAGACTTTAGCAGAGGATTCATCAAATACTGGCATGAACAGCTGGATGACGAAAGCTTTGTCAGTTTCTTCATTGCACCAAACATGACATGGATGAGTGCGTATGAAGATATGGTTGAAAAACGGAAGTTCGGTAGAGACGATAGGGCAAAAAAGCTGATGGGAGATATCGAAAAACGTATCTCTTATGAAATCATGCTCGAATATGGTCTGACCAGCCGTATCGGGCGCACGTTGGAAAAATCCGGGTGCTCCTGTCTTGCGTTCCCATTCGACGCTATTACCGAAGTGGCAGAAGTTGTTCATGAGAGGGTTACAAATGAGATCGGCGGCCTGGAACATACAGCATATAACCGTTTTCAGCAAATGGTTGCAGGATACCTAAAGATCATGGCACAAAACGGTGCCTTTAAAGATGATGCGTTTAACCTTTTCCTGAAAGAAAATGGCAATACATATCTGATTTCCAATGATAAAGTCAGCTGGATGCCCGGAAGACAGTCCGGCAGAAACACACCACGATTCATCTATAGGGCGAGCGAGACTGCTAAAAAGAATCGTAATTTCGATACTCTGGCGGAAAGGAAATACATCGATTGGATTGCGTCCTGCTGTGATGAGATAATAATCGAACCGTCAATGTATATTGCTATCAGCAGGATTATCCTTGAGGAACTGGTTAAAAATGGAATCGTTGTCAGCATCCCGGCAACGGCAGAATACACGGTGTATGCCATCGATAAGGATAAGGTTTTCATCACCGATGAAGTCGCGCTGATGAAATGTGATACATGCGGTATCACACATGCAGTTGCTGCTGAGAACAAGGAATTCTGGATAGAAGCACCATGTGTCCGTACCACATGCGCCGGATCATTCGTGGAAGACTGTGCAACAGGGCTCGATTATTACGGGAAGCTTTTTTCCACCGGAGATATAGTGCGTATCAATGCGAAAGAGCATACAGGGCTTCTGGAACGAGATGATCGGGAATCGCTGGAAGTAGATTTCAAACGGAAGAAGGACACTGCACAGCTTTGGGATCCGAATGTCTTATCCTGCACACCGACGCTTGAAATGGGTATAGACATCGGCGATTTATCGACCGTTGTCCTGTGCAGCATGCCCCCGGCACAGGCACAGTTCCTGCAGAGAACCGGGCGTGCGGGTCGTAAGGATGGTAATGCTTTGACTCTTGCTGTTGCCGCGGCAAGACCACATGACCTCTATTTCTATGCAGATCCGCTGGATATGATGGAAGGCAATGTTGTACCGCCTAAAATTTTCCTGAAAGCCTCGGCTGTATTGGAGCGACAATTCGTTGCTTATTGCATGGATTCCTGGGTGAAACGCGGGGCAACGGAACAGTCTATTCCGAAGAATGTTAGCGTG
>CACZNZ010000288.1 GCA_902782625.1 uncultured Lachnospiraceae bacterium
ATTCAAGTTTGATGGACACATTGACCTGATGGCGGAGAAGGGAATTCTGTTCATCGTCTTGAAAGAGTTCACGACCCCGAAGGCTAATTTCCACCCGAATGTGATTTCCAACCTTGAGATGGGCTATGTTTTCGAGGAGATCATCCGCCGCTTTTCCGAGTCTCACAATGAAGATGCCGGACAGCACTATACTCCGCGAGAAGTGATCCGGCTTATGGTGAATATTCGTTCAATGACGACAGTGATCTGTTATCCGGGAACAACATCGCCAAGACTCTCTATGATCCTGCATGCGGTACGGGTGGGATGATTTCTGTGGCTGAAGAATATCTTCATCAGCTGAACGCCGATACCGAACTGATGTCCTTCGGACCGGAGATCAACGATCAAACTTTTGCTATCTGCAAAGCAGATATGCTGATCAAGGAGAACAATGCTGATTTTATTAAGGATGGAAATACTCTGTCTGATGACCAGTTCGGTGGCCAGACATTTGATTACATCCTTTCAAACCCGCCCTTCGGCCGAGAGTGGAAAAACGAAAAGGCGGCTGTTGAGAAAGAACATAAGAAAGGCGTGGACAAGAATGGATATCCGGGACGGTTTGCACCGGGCCTTCCTGCATCCAGTGACGGCCAGATGCTGTTCCTGATGACGGCTCTTTCCAAGATGAAACCAATAGAACAGGGAGGGACAAGGATTGCTATCATACACAATGGATCTCCGCTCTTTACAGGTGATGCCGGCAGCGGTCCGTCGGATATACGTAAATATATCATAGAGAATGATCTGCTGGAAGCTATCATCGCCTTGCCGAACGATATCTTTTACAACACCGGGATTGCAACTTATATCTGGGTGCTGAGTAATAAAAAGGCCGGTACGAAGCGGGAAGGCAAAGTCCAGCTGATTAATGCAAACGGACTGTATGAGAAGAGAAGGAAGGCCCTGGGAAATAAGAGAAACGACATCCCAGAGAACGCAATTGTTGAGATTACCAGGCTGTACGGTGACATGGTTCAGAACGACATCAGCATGATCTTCGATAATGAGGACTTTGGATATACGAAGATTGTGGTCGAGAGACCGCTGATCGGTGATGATGGCAAGCCAGTACTGAAGAAGGGGAAAAAAGAGCCAGACAGCAGCCTTCGGGATACAGAGAACGTACCGTTGAAGGAAGATATCGATGAGTATTTCAAGAGGGAAGTGCTTCCCTTCGCTCCAGATGCATGGATCGATAAGAAAAAGAGCAAAGTTGGATACGAGATACCTTTCACTCGATACTTCTACAAATATGAAGCCCCGAGACCAAGCTCGGAGATACGGGATGAAATCATGCAGCTGTCCTATGAATTAGAGGGAAGCCTTGAGGAGGTGTTTGACCTGTGAGAAAAATGAAGGACAGCGGGGTGGCTTGGATACCTTATATTCCAGATAATTGGAACGTTCTTAGGGGTAAGAACGTATTGCAGCTCATGAGCCGATCCCCAGAAAATAATGATGAAGTAATTACATGTTTTAGAGATGGGCAGGTTACTAAAAGAAGTAATCGCAAAACAGAAGGTTTTACTTTTTCAGACAAAGAGATCGGTTATCAGGGAATTCATGAAGGAGACCTGGTTATCCATGGAATGGATGGTTTTGCCGGGGCAATTGGTATATCTGATTCAGATGGGAAAGGTTCCCCTGTTTTGATCGTTTGTACATCAGACCATAATAATAAGTACTTGATGTACTATTTGCGAACACTAGCAGAGGAGAATGTTTTCCTTGCGTTGGCTACAGGAATACGCGAACGTTCATGCGATTTACGGTGGAATAAGATTTCAGTATTGCCTTTCATCCTTCCACCCATTGAAGAGCAACAACGTATATCCGATTACCTTGATGATAAATGCGGCAAGGTCGATGCCATCATTGCGAAGCAGGAAAACTTCATCGAAACAATGAAAAGCTATCGCCTCTCTTTGATCACAGAATGTGTAACTGGTGCAGATGTGAAAGAAAAGAGAATAGATAGCGGGATTCCATATGTCAATTCAATCCCTGCTTGCTGGGAGAACAGAAAGTTGCTGTCTATCCTTGCTATGCGTGTGGTAGACGGACCTCATGAAAGCCCGGAATTGTTTGATGAAGGAATACCTTATATTTCCGCCACAGCAATTGAAAACGGAAAAATAGATTTTTCGAAGATGCGTGGATACATCTCTGAAGAATATTGTGACCTTTGTGATCAGAGATATAAGCCAAAACGGGGTGATATCCTGGTAATAAAGCTTGGCGCGAGCACAGGCTGGGTTGCCATGGTGGAAACTGACGAAAGATTTAACCTTAGATGACAGCAAAAGTAGAACTACATTTTCAGCCCAAGTTCCTTTCTGAAAGATTCTTCTTTTACATGGGCGGGAACATTG
>CACZNZ010000289.1 GCA_902782625.1 uncultured Lachnospiraceae bacterium
AGTAAAACAGTATAACAACGAGGCGGGCGCCATGGGATATACGTTCAGGTACTTCCTTGTGGGACTGCAGCAGGAGAAGGGCGTAAAAATACTGTCCATAGACGGAGTGTTCCCTTCCCGTAAACACATAGCAGACGGAACGTATCCCATCATTGGCTCTCTTATGTGCGCTAAGATAAAAGGCAATAAGAATCCCAAAGTGGATAGGGTAATTGATTTCCTGCGTTCGAAAGATGGGCAGTATATCATTACAGAGACTGGATATGGCCCTCTCGATAAGAATAACGCTGATCCGATAGTTGAGAATAAAGTTGGCAAATAGAGGGTGGCAAACATTTAACTAAAGAAGGAGATTGGCGAGTAATGCTAGGAGTACAGAGCATAGGATTAGTAGTCTGGACATTTTTTCTGGTTGTCTTCATTGCCGGCTGCGGGATGTTTATTGCCGGAGCAGTTGGATTTGGAGTAACCACTGCAACACACAGAAAGAAGCGCTTCAGAATAATATTTGCAGTGATCGCTGTGATCGGGATCGTGATGATCGTGATCCCGGCGCTGAAATTCCATTATCTCAGACAGGCCAACGGCGCCGATCGGGAGGATTGTATCGAGACGGAATACAATACGCAGTATCATTATGAGAAAATCGATGGGACGTGGTACTGGTATTTCGACTACGATAACAAAAAGTATATCAATATCGGACCAGAAAGTATCACTGACGATGAAATAAGCGCCGGAGCCCCGGCCAAACAGCAGACAAAAGAGAATGCGTTGCTGAATATCCATGAAAAAATTGATTTTATGGATCGGGTCTTTAATTCATATGACCAACAAACGGTATTTAAAGTCAAGAGTGATTTTGACGATGATGTTCTGGGGACAGAGACTGATGTTTACTGTCCTGATGATCAATTGGACAAAGCTGAAAAGTATTACGAAGACTTTACGAACTATGACTTTTTCATTAATGATAAAGAGTATTATAACCCGAGGAAGGGGATCCCTGTTGACATCGGAAAAGAGATGAACAAGATCTCCAAACTTGACCTCAGCAAGACAGTGAAGAACCCAAAGGGGAAGGATACGGAAGTCGATTTTATCAGCAAGGATGATCTTTTTGATGGGGTTCTGTGGTTCAGACATAATGGGGATAAGGCATACCTGTACATTAAAGAGTACGACGGAGACGATGAGGGCGATGATTTCCCAGAATTGTATGTCCAGATTCCCGACGACATCGCCAGGACTCTGATCCCGAAATTGTGGGGAAAGGATCAGTAGTTTTGGGCTGCCCGAGAAACCCTGCATACTGCCGATAATTCAGCCCATTTGCCGGTATTTCATACCGGCTTTTTTATTGAACAAACCGGGAGGAAATGATATCATAGTAAGCAGGAAAACACGCAAGATAATAAGCAAGAAAAACGGAGAAAAACATGGCAGGATATTTACCACCGTTTGACATAACTGCAAAGATGTTGTCCGTCGCCACGTCGATAACTGAAAAAATCGGAAGACTGGGAGAGTATCACAATCTCGAAGCAAAACCATATCTGCGCAGAAGCAACAGGATAAGGACGATCCAATCTTCGCTTTCCATTGAAGCCAATTCGATGTCTTTGGCGGAAGTGAGAGATGTTATCGCCGGCCGCGCGGTTTATGGACCGGAGAATGAGATACAGGAAGTCAGGAATGCTTTCGAGGCATATGAGAAGATTCCGGAGATAGATCCTTATTCCATTGATGATCTGAAGGAAGTTCATGGCATCATGACAAAAGGACTGATCAGAAGATCCGGAGATTTCCGCGATGGTGAGGAAGGAGTGTTCGATGGCGACAAAGTCATCTTCGTAGCGCCTCCGCCCGGGCAGGTGCCGTCTCTCATGGCTGATCTGTTCGACTGGATGAAGGCGGCAAGCAAAGAACTCAGCCCGCTGATTCTTTCCTCGGTCTTCCATTACGAATTCGTTTTTATCCATCCTTTCGCTGACGGCAACGGGAGAATGGCGAGGCTGTGGCAGACGGCAATACTTTCAAAGTGGCGGGAAGCGTTTCTGTATCTACCTGTGGAAAGCTGGATAGAGAAGGACCAGGCAGGATACTATAA
>CACZNZ010000290.1 GCA_902782625.1 uncultured Lachnospiraceae bacterium
ACAAAAGAAGGTGTGGTGGCCGGACCGAGGACTCTCGAGCACATGGTCGATACCGTATTGTATTTTGAAGGAGAGAGGAATGCCGTTTACCGTATTCTGCGTGGAGTAAAGAACAGGTTTGGCTCGACAAATGAAATCGGCGTCTTTGAGATGAAAGAACAAGGGCTCTATGAAGTGAAAAATCCTTCTCAGGTAATGCTTGACGGCAGACCGGTGGATGCTTCAGGATCTGTAGTTGTCTGTTCTATGGAAGGAACAAGACCACTTTTGATCGAGATTCAGGCTCTCGTATCTCCGACCTGTTTCCAGATTCCGAGAAGGACAACCGTCGGCATCGATTATAACAGAGTCAATCTGTTGCTGGCTGTTCTTGAAAAACGGGCAGGACTGCAGCTTGGAGCATGTGATGCCTATGTGAATCTGGCAGGAGGAATGAAGCTTGGAGAACCCGCCATTGATCTTGGTATTATTTCTGCAGTGATCTCAAGCTATCGCAACAGACCTGTCGATGACAGGACGCTGATATTCGGTGAGGTTGGGCTAACCGGGGAGGTAAGAGGTGTCAGTTATGTTCCACAGCGGATTCAGGAAGGAATCAAGATGGGATTTGACAGGTGTATCCTCCCGTATACGAATCTGGAAGGCCTTCCCGAACAGATGAAAGAAGGCATCAGTCTTTGTGGCATAAAAAATGTGAGAGAACTGACGGATATACTATAAAATGTCCTTAAAACGGTGATGGTTGACAATAAGTCCATATATTGGTAAAATCTTCTATAGAGTAATCCGTCAGAAAGGATAGTAACGTGAAGAAAGTAATCATTGCGGAGAAACCATCTGTAGCAAAGAATATTGCAGATGCTACTTCCGCAAAAAGACAAAACGGGTATTTTGAGGGAGAGAACTATCTGATTACCTGGGCATTCGGTCACCTTCTACAGCTTTATGATGCAAAAGACTATGATCCGAAGATGAAAGTCTGGAAGATGGAGAATTTCCCGTATATACCAGAACATTTTTTATATAAATTAAAGAGTGGAAAAGGAGACGGTAAACCGGATCAGGGCGTGGTACGTCAGATCGGGATTATCAAAAATCTGATAGACAGAAATGATGTCGATGGTGTGATCTCAGCCACCGATGATGACAGGGAAGGTCAGATCATTGCTGATGAGATTCTAAACTATATTGATACGAAAAAGCCTGTTGAAAGAATTCTGCTTTCAGAGTGGACTTCGGAAGAAGTTCAGAGAGGACTGGACAATCTGATACCAAATACACAGATGCAGCCTCTTCAGGATGCTGGATTTGGACGTCAGATAGCTGACTGGCTGATCGGGATTAATCTGACCAGTGTTGCAACCTTGAAATACCGGCAGAATCATGAATACCATCTTTTGAATGTGGGTCGGGTCCTGATGCCTACTCTTAAGATCATCTATGACAGGGATATGGAGATCGAACACTTTACCGTAACCAGGTATTATAAGCTTACCGGTACATTTTTAAAGGATCAGGACCCCTTTAAGGCAGTGTATTATGAAGGTAAGAATGAGAAGTTTGACCAGAAACAGGATCTGGAACGCATACTTGCATTGGTAAAGGGACATGATGGTGAGGTGATCGGCAGGGAGGTTAAAGAAAAGAAAGAATACCCCCCTTATCTGTTCAATCTGACAGCATTGCAGGGACATATCACCGGCAAATACAGAGGCTGGTCTTCTGATAAAGTGCTTAAAGTGGCACAGGATCTCTATGAGAAAAAGCTGATCACCTATCCAAGAACGGCCAGTGTGGTGCTCGATGAAAGTCTGAAAGAGAAGACGGCTAGAGTTTTCGGTATACAAAAAAAGTCCAGCC
Source organism: uncultured Lachnospiraceae bacterium (assembly GCA_902782625.1). Classification (GTDB taxonomy): domain Bacteria; phylum Bacillota; class Clostridia; order Lachnospirales; family Lachnospiraceae; genus Anaerobutyricum. The sequence goes on from CACZNZ010000290.1 coordinate 1,861, forward strand.
CTTATGCAGAGGAAATGAAATTTCATACCTCGAAAAGACTTTTTGACAGTAAGAAGGTGGAGAGTCATTCGGCGATCATTCCGACTTATGTGATACCGTCTAAGTTGACTGAGGACGAGACAAAGGTATATGAAGCGGTGAGAAACCGTTTCCTTGCTCAGTTTATGCCTCTTTGTGTCGTCAGTGATACGCAGCTTACGATTCGTATCTGTCACGAACCCGGCAAGTATCTTGAAGATGTCAAAGGATTATTTATCGCCAAAGGAAAGATTCAGAAGGAAGCCGGATGGAAAAAGGTGGAAGGGATCGATTCGAAAGAGACGTTGCTTCCGCCTGTACAAAAAGGTGATGTTCTTCCGATGAAGAAGATCGTGATCGAAGAGGTGGAGAGAAAACCACCTAAGCCTCACACGGAAAAGACACTGCTTCGTGTGATGGAAACATGCGGTAAGAAATATCAGGAAAAAGACGAAGAAGAGATGATGATGGCGATTCTTAGCGGATTCTCCATCGGAACGCCGGCCACACGTGCTGAGACGATTAAAAAACTTGGAAAGGCAGGCTATATCACCCGAAAGGGAAAGAGCCTGCGCTGCACGGAACTTGGCCGTTTGATGGTGGAGACTTTTCCGGCCAAGGAACTTTTTGATCTCGAATATACAGGAAAACTTGAAAAGACATTAAGCGATATCGAAAAGAGCAGATTTACCAAAAATGAATTCTTAGGGTTCATTGAAACATTTGTCAGCCAGTCAGTCGATAAGATTAAACAGGATCAGCACTTTGGCGGGGAACCGCTGCATAAAGAACCTGTCGGAATCTGTCCGGAATGCGGTGCACCGGTATTGGAGAACAGAAAAGGTTTCGGTTGCAGCAACTGGAAAAACGGATGTAAGTTTGCAGTCTGGAAGGATGATGCCTTTATTCGGTCACTTGGAAAAAAAGTGAGCTATGACATGGTAAAGATCTTGCTGGAACATGGAAAAGTAGGATTCAGGAAATGCAGAAGCAAAAAAGGCAATCTTTTTGATGCTTATTTTTATTATGAGAAAGATGAGAAAACCGGAAAATACAGCTGGAGACTGGAATTTATCTAACCGGATTATTAAAAAGAAAGGACAATATCCATGAAAAGATTAGAGAATACGATGTTTTTTGAGGATCTCTCCAAGACGATCGCCAAACCTTTATTTGAAAAGACCACATATCCCTGGGAAGTGCTCTCTCTGATCCATGACTTTATTCTTGAGACAGGAGAAACACTGGATCCTAAAGAGTATGATCGAATCGGAGATGATGTCTGGATTGCAAAATCCGCCGATGTGGCAAAGACAGCCTGTATTAACGGACCGGCTATCATCGGACCGGAAGCGGAAATCCGGCATTGTGCTTTTCTTCGGGGCAATGTGATCGTGGGCGCAGGATCTACCGTCGGCAACTCCACAGAACTTAAGAATGTGATTCTGTTCGAATCGGTACAGGTGCCGCATTATAATTATCTGGGAGATTCCGTCCTGGGCTATCGTTCTCATATGGGAGCAGGGTCCATCACCTCTAATGTCAAATCCGACAAAAAGCTGGTGAAGATCCATCTGGACGGTCAGGATATCCCGACACAGAGAAAGAAAGTTGGAGGAATTCTGGGAGATTATGTGGAAGTCGGATGTGGTTCCATCATCAATCCGGGTACCGTGATCGGAAGCCAT
>CACZNZ010000291.1 GCA_902782625.1 uncultured Lachnospiraceae bacterium
ACCCAAGATTCGACTGAATCTGCATACTCTCTTCCGGGCCCATAAACACTTCATGTCCGTCAATGTGGGACTGGAATCTCACACCTTCCTCACGAATCTTTCGCAGACCTGCCAGGGAAAAGACCTGAAATCCGCCGGAATCCGTAAGGATCGGACGATCCCACACCATAAAACGATGGAGTCCGCCGAACTCTTTGATCAGCCGGTCACCGGTCCTGACATGCAGATGATATGTATTCGAAAGCTGAACCTGTGTTCCGATCTCTTTTAGATCGTCTGTACTGACCGCACCTTTGATTGCTCCCACAGTGCCGACATTCATAAAAACCGGTGTCTCTATCACGCCATGCACCGTTGTAAGCTTTCCACGCTTCGCCCGGCCGTCCTGTGTAATCAATTGATACATAGAATCTCCCTACTCTTTTTATGCCATAGATTTGATTGTAGCATAATACAGAGCCATTTTCAACGCAAAAATGCAGGACGCTCAGGAATATATCTTCTCAAGATAACTCATACGGCTTCCTGTGTTCTGAATCAGAAGATCGAGAATGGTTACCGCAGCCATGGCTTCCACAACCACGACAGCACGGGGCACGATTACCGGATCATGCCTTCCTCCTATCTCGATTTCTGTCGGAATCCCTTCTTTTGTCACAGTCTGCTGAATGGACGCAACCGAAGGTGTCGGTTTGACGGCCACCCTAATTTCAACATCTGAACCATCACTGATTCCGCCAAGTATGCCGCCGGCATGGTTGGTAGTTTTGAAAATCCTGCCGTCTTCAGAAGAAAAAGCATCATTATTCTCTGTTCCTCGAAGCTTCGAAGCAGCAAATCCGTCTCCGATCTCTACCCCTTTTACCGCTCCGATTGAAAACATCGCTGCCGAAAGTCTCGCATCGAGTTTATCAAAGACAGGGTCCCCGATACCAGCGGGGAGTCCTTTGACGACACATCGTATGGTCCCACCGGCGGAATCTTTTTTTTCTATCAGTTTCTCAAGATAGGCTTCTGCCTTTAAAGCCGCTTTTGCATCCGGCATATACAGACTGTTGCCATCTCTTTGTGCCGGGTCAAATCGCGCCGCATCTACGGTGATCGGGCCGATCGATTCCGTATAGGCAAAGAGGGTGATACCCAGCTTTTGAAGGACTTTGGCACAGACTGCACCTGCAGCGACTCTTGCCACAGTTTCCCTCCCTGAAGAACGGCCTCCTCCCCTGTAATCTCTCAATCCGTATTTCTGGTCAAAGGTATAATCTGCATGCCCGGGACGATATACGCCGGCAATCGCTGAATAATCCCTGGAACGCTGATCCTTATTTTCTACGATCAGGCTGATGGGCGTCCCCGTTGTTTTCCCCTCGAAGACACCAGACCAGATGGATACGGTATCGCTTTCCTTTCTTTTTGTCGTAAATCTGGACTGTCCGGGTTTTCTCCGGTCAAGATATACCTGTATATCCTCTTCTTTGAGAGAAAGACCTGCCGGACAGCCGTCGATCACGACGCCGACGCCCTTCCCATGGGTCTCTCCCCAGGTTGTGATCTTTATTTGATTTCCAAATGTTGATCCTGCCATCGTTCCCCTCCTGCTAGTCTTCATCAAGCCAGAAGCTTAAGATACTCATAACGGCAATCCCGGCTGTTTCGGTTCTTAAAATCCTGTGGCCGAGAGTGATCACTTCCGCTCCAACCTCTCTGGCAAGATCGATCTCCGTCGGTTCAAATCCCCCTTCGGGACCGATATAGATTCCGATACTTTTTTGTCCTTTTGCCAATTAAACGATCTGTCTGGCGTGTACAATTCCTCTGGCATCTTCATACGGGATGATCAGCATGTCAAACTTCCTGCCGTATTCGATTGCCTCCTGAAAACTCATGACGGACTCCACCACAGGAATCCTGCTTCTTTTGGATTGCCTGGCAGCTGCCTTGGCAATCTCGTTCCATCTTATCCGTTTTTTCTCTGCCTTCTTTCCATCCAGTCGTACCACTGCTCTTTTCGAAGCGACAGGAACAATACGCACAGCCCCTAGTTCCACGGCTTTCTGAATCACCAGCTCCATTTTATCAGACTTGGGAAGTCCCTGAAAGAGCGTGATCTCTACCGGAAGCTCTCTGGATGCTCCTAGGATATCCTCCACTTCCATCTGGATGCCTTCTGGTACAAAGGCACTGATATGACAGATATATTCTTTTCCCTTTTCTTCACAGCACAGACAGATGCGTTCTCCCTTTCTCATGCGGAGAACATTCTTGATATGATTTACATCGGCAGATTCTGTTACCAGAATTCCTTCCTGTCTGATACTGTCCGGCTGTATAAAAAAATGATACATATTTTCCTCTCACTACAGGGATGCGGTGATGCTCACCCAATCCTTCATGCGGTTAATCTCAAGAATCTTCCACCCATTGTCTTCCATAGCCTGCTTTACGGCTTCTTCCATAGTATTGATGATACCTGACGTGATGAAAATGCCGTCTTTTGCCAGGAACTGCCCGGCAAACCCACTAAGAGGTATGATAACATCAGCAAGAATGTTGGCAACGATGACATCATATTTCCCTTGATGTCTTCCTCTGTATTCTTCTCTTTCTTCCGGATCGAGCAGATTGACCTGCTCGACTTTCGCCTTTTTTTCAGAAATCTGATTGATCTCGAAATTCTCCTGTGTCGCCCGGATCGCATTCGGATCAATATCCGTTGCGTCTGCATTTTCAGCACCGAGTTTTAATCCGATAATGGACAAGATACCACTGCCGGTTCCGACATCCAGCAGTTTTGTCCCCTCTTTCACATACTTTTTCAGCGCCGAAATACACAGCTTGGTTGTCTCATGGGAACCGCTGCCAAACGCGGTTCCTGGATCGATCTCTATAATGATATCGTCCTCTTTCTGATCTTCGACAGTTTCCCATGTCGGTTTGATCACGATATTCTCATCCAGCCGGAAAGGTTTAAAATAGACTTTCCAGTTATTGATCCAGTCTTCTTCCTCTGTCTGACCGAGTGTAATCTTTCCGGAACCGACAGGGACGAATGCAGATATTTCCTCAAGTTTTTCCTGAATCCGCACAATCATTGTATCCAGATCTTCTTTCTCATCAAGATAGCAGCTAACAAGAGCCTTCCCGTCATCTGGCGCGATCTCATCCGGCAACAGGTCTACATACATGATCTTACGTTCTTCTTCTGTCAGCGGCACGTGATCTTCGATCTCCACACCTTCCATACCCATGACAGAAAGTTCGTAGCTTATCATGTCCTCCGCCGCTGTGGTTGTTTCTATTGTGATTTTATTCCATTTCATATTGATTTCCTTTGTACATAATCAACAGGGTCTATAACGTCACATAGCCACAGACACGGATGTGTCTGTGGCTTGCATGTGATGGTTTATTTCTTTTTCTTAAAAAAGCCTTTATTATTGTTTTTATCCGAATCTTTTTTTCCGGAATTTTCACCCATGGCTTCCTGGTAGGCACGAAGTGCTTCTTTTTGCGCTTCCGTCATGCGTTCCGGTACCTGTACTACCAACGTTACATAATGGCTTCCCCGTACATTGCTGTTACGCAGTGTCGGAACACCTTTGTTTTTCAGGCGTATCTTCGTGTCCGTCTGGGTTCCCGGTCTGATCGTATAATCCATCGGGCCGTCCACCGTATCAATCTTGATGGTAGCTCCGAGTGCCGCCTGTGCAAATGTGATGGGCTCCGTGGAATAAATATCATATTCCTGTCTCTGGAACTTCGGATGACGGGCAACCGTCACATTGACAAGCAGATCGCCTCTCGGACCGCCGTTAATCCCTGGCTCGCCCTTTTCACGGATACGCACACTCTGTCCGGTATCGATTCCTGGCGGAATGGAAACCTTAATGTTTTTCCTGACTTTGACGAATCCGGTTCCCTGACAGTCTTTACATTTATGGCGGATAAACTGACCGGTTCCCTGACAGTCCGGACAGGTCTGAACATTACGGACCGTGCCGAACATCGACTGCTGCGTATAAACTACCTGACCGGTTCCGTTACAGTGTGGACAGTTCTCAGGGCTGGTCCCAGGCTCTGCGCCGTTGCCGTGACATTTCTTACAGGTTTCCTTCAGGGCAATATTCAGCTCTTTTTCTACACCGCGGATCGCATCATCAAATGTGATGCGCACGGCTGCACGAAGATTGGCTCCCTGTCTGGGACCATTCCTCTGGCTGCCGCCCCTGCGTCCGCCTCCGCCGAAAATATCGCCGAAGATATCTCCAAAGATATCTCCCATATCGCCGCTGAAGTCGAAACCGCCGAAACCACCAGGACCGCCGGTGCCTCCCTGCTCGAAAGCCGCATGCCCGAACTGGTCGTATTTCTGCCTTTTTTCTGGGTCACTTAAGACTTCGTAGGCTTCGGAGGCCTCTTTGAACTTTTCCTCCGCCACTTTATCTCCCGGGTTCATATCCGGATGATATTTTTTGGCAACCTTTCGGTATGCTCTTTTTATGTCAGCCTCCGACGCCGAACGGTCGACGCCGAGGACCTCATAATAATCTCTCTTGTCTGCCATGATATTCTCCTGTGGAAATGGTCATGCAATCGATCTGCTTATACTTCCGTGTAGTCAGCATCGACTACATCGTCAGCCTGGTATCCGGCGTTCGCATCTGTCTGCGGTCCCGGTCCTGCCTGAGATGCCTGTGCCTGCTCATACATCTTTCCGAACAGAGACTGTGCATCTTTCATCAGCTGTTCTTTTGCTTCGTTGATCTCATGGACATCTGTTTCAGACATGTTGTCAGCAGTTGTGCGGTCAAGGATCTCTTTCAGTTTGGTGATATCAGCCTGAACGGTTGTCTTCTCGTTGGCATCGATCTTGTCACCGACTTCCTCGAGGGCCTTCTCTGTCTGGAATACCATATTGTCAGCATCATTTCTTGCGTCGATTGCTTCTTTCTTTTTCTTATCCTGTGCTTCGTACTCAGCTGCTTCTTTGACAGCCTTATCGATCTCATCATCGGACATATTGGATCCTGCTGTGATCGTGATATGCTGCTCTTTTCCTGTGCCGAGATCTTTTGCGGATACATTAA
>CACZNZ010000292.1 GCA_902782625.1 uncultured Lachnospiraceae bacterium
ATCCCGGACAGGGTGATATACATCGGGGAACGCGCGTTTGAGGGATGTGAAAGCCTGACTTCGGTCGACATCGCGACGGGGGTGATGCAGATAGGAGATGGTGCTTTTTACCGGTGTCTCAGCCTGAAAAGAGTTGTCATCCCGTATACAGTGAAAGAATTCGGAGAAGGTGCTTTCATGGAATGCCCGGAGCTGACCGCTTATTGTCTGCCGGGTTCCGCCGCATGGAAATACTGCATCGACAACAATATTCCGGTCAAAGCATCTGAACGCCGGTGAATCAGAAAGGTTGAGTTTATCATGATAGAAACGAAACGGCTTTTGATAAGACCCTTTGACAGCAATGATCTGGACATCGTTAAGAAGCTGTTTTGCGATGAGGAGATCGTGGAATATACCCCGTTTCCTGTTTTGGACGATGAAAAGGCACATGATCTGTTGAACAGATTTGCGGCCGGGTGGGAGATTGTCCCGCAGATCAACTACGAAATGGCAGTTATATGTAAGGAAACCGGCGAAAAAATCGGACGGTCGGAGATTACCCGATATTACGAGGAAGAATCTGCCATGGTCGGCTGGATGCTGATAAAAAGCGCCTGGGGCAAAGGCTTCGCTACCGAGATCGCAGGCGCGCTGATCGACTATTGTTTCACAGAACTGCAGGTTCATCGTGTTTTCGCCCTGTGTCATCCGGACAATACAGCTTCATGGAAAGTGATGGAAAAATGCGGGATGCGCAAAGAAGCTCATTTCATTCAGAAATGCAAATATACCAAGGCGGATGGAGTCCGCTGGGAAGATGAATTGGTATACGCTGTCATAAATACAGAATCCGGAAGTTAAATGAAGGGCCACAGGCATGCTGCTGTACAGCTTCCGTCCATGAATCCGCAGCCTCCCCGTATGCCTTACAGGTGTGCTTTACATCAGTGTGATGATTCTGTGATAACCTCAGGGTTATATTCGGGTCATAACAAAAGAAAAACAGATAAACACATAGAAATCACCCCAGTCATAGACGAGATTTGTCCTCGCTTTGGGGACTCGTTTTTTGAATAATCAGTAGGCTTCCCGGGGAGTGATCATTCCTAAATCCCCTTTATATACAGGACGAAAGATGCGGGCCTGGGAGAAGTCCTGTTCATTGAAATATTCCCCTTTTTCTGATAGGCTGTTTTTGAACAACTTATCTCAATCCGTAACAGTCGTCAAGGAACAAATTCGGATAGTGTGTGCAGCAGAGGCGAAGAGTGGGAACAGAAGAGAGGTGCGCATATGATCAATATTTTTAACAGAACGGTTCTGTTTATGACTCCAAGCGCGGAAGAATCCGCTGAAGTATGGTCATCCTTAAGAGAGGCAGGAATTCCTTACGATGTGAAGATCGGCCGGACCGGTACCGGTTTCGCGAAGCCTCTGGTGAGAATTCCGAGGGGAGGCCGGACCGGAAGCTTTTTCAGCAGCGCATACAATGCGGGCGGAGTTCCCAATTCATGGGTGGAAGGAAACTCGTCGGAGGTATACTATATCATTTATGTACTGAAGAAAGATCTCGAAAGAGCGAAAGAGATTTGCGGCAGAGGAGGAAAAACGGATGACATCTGATAAAACAAAGAGATATGTGCTGAGCTGATGATGACAGTTTTTACGGAAAGAACCGGGGGATGTTTTCAGAAAGTTTAGAATCAGAACAAAGAACAGTCACATATCAGAATTAAGCTATTAAAAAAGAAAGGAGGTCCGGCATGATGAGTTTTGTAATCAACAGTGTGAAAAATAATGTTAAAAATAACGAATACCAGAAAATTAATCTGTGCATACAGACATACTACAATCTCTACGGCGTCATGCCGGACACAAAAGAACTGACTGAGATGCTTGGCGAAGAATACGCGTCGACGGTTTCGCAGCCGGCACAGGCATCATAATCTGTCAGTGGAGGAGTCACACCTCTTTTCCATATAGTATCCCCCTTCCGAATGCAGGCATCTCCGGGTGCCTGCATCATTAACATACAGGGAAAGCCCGTGCCTCTGACTTGCGAGATCATAAAAAGTACCGCCGGCTGATCATGACCGGCGGTAAATATTGGACATCCTTTACAGCTGCCCCCAAATACTTTTAACATAATCGGAGACAGCCACCAGCGTGTATCC
>CACZNZ010000293.1 GCA_902782625.1 uncultured Lachnospiraceae bacterium
TATCTTTAAGGGTGCTTTCGCACTGAAATCCGTTGGCGGCGGTATCGTCGGCTCCGGCATTGCCCTGGCTATGCAGATGGGTATGAAACGAGGCGTTTTCTCCAACGAGGCCGGTCTTGGTTCTTCCGTTATGGTTCATTCCAGTTCCAACGTAAAAGAGCCTGTCCGTCAGGGAATGTGGGGAATCTTCGAAGTATTTGCTGATACCATCATCGTATGTACACTGACTGCTTTAACTATCTTAAGCTCCGGTGCGATCGACCTTCAGACAGGCCAGATGACCAGCGCAGCTGAGGCCATCGGATCAAGCTCCCTGATGAGTTACTCCTTTGGACGCACCTTCGGTTCTGTAGGTTCCGGATTCATCGCTCTGGCGATCCTCCTGTTTGCCTACTCCACAGTACTTGGCTGGAGCCATTATGGTTCCATCGCCTGCCAGTATCTCTTTGGCGAGGATTCCACCAAGGTATACCGCGTTATCTTTGTTATCATCGTTTTGCTTGGTTCCGTGATGGAAGCACAGCTTGCCTGGGACATCTCCGATACCTTTAACGGTCTGATGATGATCCCCAACTTGATCGGTGTTCTGGTACTTTCACCACTCGTAATGAAATGTACCAAGAACTACGTAGACCGGCATTTCCACAATGTCAACATTAAACCGATGCTCTCCATGATCGACGAGATTCAGGAAGAGCAGGAAAAAGCTCTGAACGAAGAGCCGGAATAAAATAATACTGCACAAAGCGGCAGGATTTCATGCTCAGATGCATGGAACCCTGCCTTTTTTTGTGGAATTCAAGACTCGACTGCGGTTCTTGTTTTTAGTGCAATTGCAACAGTAATTTATTGGAACCTAAAATAATTTCGTATGAAATGTTAATATCATCCGAACGTAATTTATGGTATTATGTATAAAAATGAAATGTATCAATAAATTATTAAAAATATGAAGGAGAACCACAGTGAAAAGAGAATTCAAGAAAGTGCTGGTTGCTAATCGTGGCGAAATAGCTATGCGTATATTCAGGGCCTGCCATGATCTGGGCATCAATACCATAGCAATCTATTCAAAAGAAGACACTTACAGTATGTTTCGAACAGCCGCAGACGAATCCTATCTGATTGGTGAAAACGAAAGCCCTCTTGGCGCTTACCTGAACATTTCCAGAATCATTGAGCTGGCCAAGATTCACGGAGCCGATGCGATTCATCCGGGTTATGGATTCCTGTCTGAAAACGGGGATTTCGCGAGGGCCTGTGAAGAAGCCGGAATCAAGTTTATCGGACCATCTTCAGACATTCTGGATATGATGGGCGATAAACTTTCCGCTAAAAAAATGTCCCTGGCTTGCGATGTTGCCACAACGCCGGGAACAGCCAATCCTCTTGAGAGCAGAGAACAGGCGCAGAAGCTGGCACAGGAATTTGGTTTTCCGGTGATCCTCAAAGCGGCAGCCGGCGGTGGCGGCCGGGGTATGCGGAGATGCGACAATGTAGAAGAAGTCGGCCTCAATTATGATCTGGTCAAGGCTGAGGCCAAAAAGGCTTTTGGAAATGCGGATATCTTCATGGAGAAGTTTCTGGTAGAACCCAAACACATCGAAGTACAGATTCTTGCCGATGAGCAGGGAAATGTAGCTCACCTCTATGAGAGAGACTGTTCTTTACAGAGGCGCTACCAGAAAGTTGTGGAATTCACACCGGCATTTTCTGTGGATCCGAAAGTCAGAGAGGAACTGTTTGAGGATGCAGTCAAGATTGCAAGACATGTCGGATACACGAACGCAGGAACATTAGAGTTCCTTGTTGACCGGGATGGAAACCACTACTTCATTGAAATGAATCCCAGAATTCAGGTGGAACATACTGTAACAGAGATGGTGACAGGAATTGATCTTGTACGGTCACAGATTCTCATTGCGCAGGGTTGTCCCCTTTCAGATTCGAGAATCGGTATCTCTTCCCAAGAAGATGTGAAACAGAACGGCTATGCCATCCAGTGCCGGATCACGACAGAAGATCCAGCCAATAATTTCGCACCAGATACCGGTAAAATTACTGCCTACCGTATGTCCGGAGGTTTCGGTATCAGACTTGACGGTGCAACAGCAGGAGCCGGGGCTGAAGTATCTCCATACTATGATTCCCTTCTGGTAAAAGTGACTTCCTGGGACAACACATTTGAAGGGGTATGCAGAAAAGCTCTCCGTGCGATCCAGGAAATCCATGTACGGGGAGTAAAAACCAATATTTCTTTCATTTCCAATGTTTTGACCAATGAAGCTTTCCTTGCCGGCAAATGCCACACCAAATTTATTGATGAGACGCCTTCCCTCTTTGAGATCAGTGAGGCGGGAGACAGGGCAACGAAGATGCTCAAATATATCGCTGAAATCTCTCTCCGTGAAGAGGAATCGCATGAGTTTTATCCTACTCCCCGTTTTCCACCAGTCACCGGCAGAGAGAGAAAAGGGCTGAAACAGCTGCTGGATGCCCAGGGACCGAAAGCTGTGGCCGACTGGGTAAAAGATCAGAAAAAACTGCTTTTATGCGATACAACCTGCCGGGATGCCCATCAGTCGTTGCTGGCAACTCGTGTTCGAACACGTGATATCGTCAAAGGCATGGAAGGAACCTCTGAGATTCTGAATGACGCCTTCTCGCTGGAGTGTTGGGGCGGCGCAACATTCGATGTTGCCTATCGTTTCCTTCATGAATCTCCATGGGAGCGTCTGGATATGATCCGGGAAAAAGCACCGAACCTCCTGCTTCAGATGCTGATTCGAGGATCCAATGCGGTTGGTTATACCAATTATCCGGACAACCTGATCCGGGAATTCATTAAAGAAGCAGCCCGTAGTGGAATCGATGTCTTCCGTGTTTTTGATTCCCTCAACTGGCTACCGGGTATGGAAGTTGCCATGGATGAAGTGCTGAAACAGAATAAGATCTGTGAGGCAACCATCTGTTACACCGGGGATATTATGGATCCTTCCAGGGATAAATACACACTCAAGTACTATGTTGATATGGCAAAAGAACTGGAGAAGAGAGGTGCACATATCCTGGCAATCAAGGATATGGCCGGTCTGCTTAAGCCTTATGCTGCAAAGAAACTGGTATCTACACTGAAAAATGAGATTGGCATTCCGATTCAGCTTCATACCCATGATACTTCAGGTAACCAGGTAGCTGCCTATCTGATGGCTGCAGAGGCTGGTGTGGATATCGTAGACGTGGCGATTTCTTCTATGTCTTCCCTGACCAGCCAGCCTTCTATGAATGCAGTCGTTGCCGCACTGCAGGGAACAGAGCGTGATACAGGAATGAATCTGAAAGAACTTCAGTATCTGACAGATTACTGGGAGGATGTCCGCAAGAGATACAGTTCTTTTGAAGCCGGAATCAAGAGCCCTGCTACGGATATCTACCGATATGAAATTCCAGGAGGTCAGTATACCAATCTGAAACCTCAGGTAGAAAGTCTTGGACTGGGAAGCCGTTTCGTAGAAGTAAAAGAAAACTACCGCAAAGTTAACGATATGCTTGGAGATCTGATCAAAGTCACTCCATCTTCCAAGATGGTCGGCGATATGGCCATCTTTATGACACAAAATAATCTGACACCGGAAAACATCGTGGAAAAAGGCCGCAGTCTTGCATTCCCGGATTCAGCCATCACTTTCTTCTCCGGCATGATGGGACAGCCGGCATGGGGATTCCCGAAAGATCTGCAGGATACTGTTCTGAAAGGGAAAGAAAAAATCACCTGCAGACCAGGTGAACTGCTCCCACCGGTAGATTTTGACCAGCTAAAAAAAGAAGTGGAAGAGTTCGATCCCAATCCGGATTGGAGAGATGTCATTTCCTATGGCATGTACCCGAAAGTTTACCGGGACTATGTTGAGCAGCAGAAAGAATACGGTTACATTATGCGACTGGGCAGCCATGTATTTTTCCATGGTCTCGCCATCGGTGAAACCAACAAGGTCAACATCGCTGACGGTAAAACTCTGGTCATCAAATACCTGGGGCCGGGAGACCTTGACAAAGATGGCATGAGAACGGTATCCTTTGAGCTCAACGGCATCCGCCGTGAAGTCAAGGTGCCGGATGAGAAGGCTCAGGAAAACATTGTGAAAGTACCAATGGCAGAACCTGATAATAAAGGTGAAGTCGGCGCATCGATACCGGGTGCGGTAAGCAATATATCTGTCAAAGTCGGAGACACTGTCACAGAGAACCAGACCATCATTACCATCGAAGCCATGAAGATGGAGACCGCCGTAACAGCAAGAATGAACGGTGTCGTTGAAGAGATTCTTGTTGAAGAGGGAGACACCGTCAAAGGCGGACAGCTTCTGATGAAAATCAAATAGGAAATATACCCTTTCCCCCTGAAAAAACAGGAATCAGGATCACCAGCTTAACCGGTGATCCTGATTCCTATTTCTGAAGGTATCTGCAGCTTATCATCGATCCGTCCTTTTTTGTAATCTCGATTGACTTCTCCATGTCCACATCTGTCCATACTGTTATAAGATCTGCCGGAATAGCCTTTGTGAGGACTTCGGAAATCTCCTTTTCATTTTCCAAAACCTGTTCCGGTTTAGCAGGTGCTGTCTCGTCCTGTCGAGCAAGCGAATAAACCTCTATCTTACTGATTTCTTCTGCTTTAGGCAGTATACGGATTTCTTTTCCTTCTGCATCAAGAATCTCCAAAGTATGGATAAATGAAGGATAAACGAGGATCGACTCATAAATCTCGTTGTCGTAATCCTCTCCTGAATCTTCTACAGGCCGAATCGTACAGTCGATCTGTGCTACAGGGATCTCCCCGGTAACTGTCGCAGAATTCATTTGTCTGATGTCATCCTGCAGTGCCCGGGCAAGGGCCTTTGTCTTGTCCTGTTCCTGATCACTGTAAATCTCTCCGGAAGCATCTCCTTTTCGCCATTCAAATCGAATCACTTCCTCCGGACTTTGGGAGGACAAAGTGTAAAGGTTCTCTCTGTATTCCGGATAGTCAAACAGTTTTGCCAGGCTGGTCCGTATCCTGCGATCAGCGATGTCATATTGGCGATATACTTCTTTCCTATTCTTTAAATGCAGCCTGATCTGACAGGTATGATGCGGTGTCGAATCATTTTCTTCAAAGCTTTGACTCCAGCCCGTGAGATCTTTCAGGTAGCCATATGTATTGTCATCACAGGGCAGATGCATTCTGATTTTTGTGATCTTATCTATAACATTTTCATTGTTGTTCCAGCCATGGACCATGGCGATGTCCTCGATCTTTTCCTGTTTGGGCAGATAGTCATCATACCCGGTCAGGTCAAAGACCGAAACGAGAGCGGTGATCAGCACGATGAGTCCGCTGATCAACAGACGCCATTTTCCTTCCGAAATCTTCTTAAAATCAGGGATATAGATCATCTGAATCATGACATAACCTGTCAGCAAGCCAAAAATCAAACCGAATACAAACCAGGCTTTCGAAAGCCCTCCCAGGATTGTCCCGAAAAATATACCGAGAAACAGAGAAAATACCACTGTCAAAACCACCTGAATTACAAACGCCGGCCAGTGGAACGCCATGGATTTTCCGGCCGCCTCCATAGGACGTATTCTGTAGAGCATGCCGCCTGCGGCAAATAAAAGCAACGCAATGATAAGGCTGATCATCAGCGGTCCAATACCTGCTTTGTAGGCTGCATTCCATACGTAAA
>CACZNZ010000294.1 GCA_902782625.1 uncultured Lachnospiraceae bacterium
CGGAGGAAGAACCCGCGGAAGCCGAAACTGCTGAAAACGCTGACGGCGTGCTTCCTGCAATTGCCGGAGAAAATGGGACGACCTATGAAAACTTCTTTGATGTGACCCTGGCAGAAGAGAACCATGAATTGTGGTATGACTGCACTGCAGCCATTGTCGGAGAGTCTGCAGCTGAAGACACAGTCGCATTTATGCAGGGATACATCAGTTCAAACTTGTACGGAGAAGAAGCAATTTCTTACTACTCCGAAAACCCGGATGCCCAGACTGTATTCGATTGCTTCTACATCAACGGTTTGAAGCTGGTTACTTTCAACCCGGATAATACGATAACAGTCACTTTGGAAGATGACAGCACAGAAACCCATACATATGAGTATTTAGGTTCTTATAACATCGGGGAAGGTGAAACCATGGTATACATGGGCCAGGAGATCAGCGTGGCATTCCCCTGTGATGTATACAAGAGCACAGATGAAGCAGGAGAGTTCAATTATTTCTTCCTGAGAGACGACACTATGGAAGAGACTGGGCATATTGAATTCCGTTATGGAAAGAACCTGGAAGAACTGCAGGGCTATTTCACAGGACCTTACGCATACTGGCTCACGGCCGGCTTTGATGTAAATGCCGATGCAGAGACTCTTAAGAAGACGGTGGAATTGTTCGTGTTGGAAAATATGGATTATACCTCCCATCAGGAAGAAGCAATCACGCAGATCTCCGATTTCATCGGAACATGGAATGCTGATCTTTCACAGTTTGGTGAAGCCTATGCTGATACTGATCTTTACTTTACGATCGATGAGAATGGGCATGGCATCACCATGATGAATGGCGAACAGACGGCAGATTTCGAAGCATACGCTTTTGACAGCGGTGAGAAAGGCGATGGAGCCGGGATCTATATTGCATACAGTAATATGGAGTATGAGGCCGAAGCAGCAGAATACACGCTTGAAACAAATGAGGCTGGGGATACAGTGCTGACGCTCTACGCCGAGGACGGAACAATCAGCTATGTAAAGGCGTCCTGATTAAGACAGGGGACGGTTCTCTGTCTTATTCCCATCGTTAGAAACAAGCGCCGCCAAGCGCTTCCTACACGAAAGCATCAGTTAAGTCCTTTGTGGATTCAACTGATGTTTTTGTTTAACTCAGTGAAAGGCAGAGAAGCGTTCTCTGGCTTCAATAAGGGTAAGACAGAGAACCGTCTCCTGTCTTGTTTCCTGTCTTGTCCCTGTCTTCCACTGAACGGCTTGACAGACGAACAGATTGGCAGGATACTGCATTTGGAATGTTCTTCAGGCAGCGAAAGGATGGGCTAAATTATGCATGTAGATATATTGTTGGGTCTATTACTTCCCTTTGCCGGTACCAGCCTTGGGGCAGCTCTTGTATTTGTGCTGCGAAAAAGCATTTCTGTAAATCTGCAGAAGATTCTTACAGGATTTGCGGCAGGTGTGATGGTTGCAGCGTCCTTTTGGAGCCTGCTGCAGCCGGCATTGGAGAGCAGCCAGCACATGGGCGGTTTATCGTTTGTTCCTGCCGCAGTTGGATTTCTGATCGGTGTCGGCTTTTTGCTGCTTTTGGATATGATTACGCCTCATATGCACATGGATCACCAGGATGAAGGCCCGAGATCAGGTTTGAAACGCACAACAAAACTGATCCTCGCTGTCACGCTGCACAATATTCCGGAAGGTATGGCGGTTGGCGTTGTTTACGCGGGTTATATGTCTCAAAATGCGGGGATTACTTCTGCCGGAGCCCTTGCTCTGGCTCTGGGCATCGCCATTCAGAATTTTCCTGAAGGGGCAATCGTTTCCATGCCGCTGAGAGCAGAAGGTATGAGCAAGGGAAAAACGTTCCTCTACGGTGTTCTGTCCGGTGTCGTAGAGCCCATAGCGGCTGCTGTTACGATTGCCGCCGCAGGAACCGTCATACCAGTCATGCCTTATCTGTTAGCCTTCGCGGCAGGAGCAATGATGTATGTGGTGGTGGAGGA
>CACZNZ010000295.1 GCA_902782625.1 uncultured Lachnospiraceae bacterium
AAAGCCGGATATGCCAAATTTGAGACATTTCCTATCTGGAACATCCCGCTCAAACACCCGGTCAATATTGCTTACGAGGCTGCAACCGCTGATCTCAATGATGTGAATATGATCGATCCTTTCCATATGGATGCGTATGGAGAGGTGACGGTCAACTACAACAGAGATGTAGAGATCTTCCCGGTACTGCGGGCGATCTTTCAGGAAATATACGGGGAATGCCCATATCAGTCCCCGACAGATATGGGAGTCAATATGGTCGGCAACTGCATCATCGATGATGAAGTGGTGAAAGAGGCTTCCAGACAGGAGATTATACGAAGATACTACAAAGCCCTGTATGAAGATAAAAAGGGCGGGGAAAAGACAGAGGAGATCAACAAGCTGAAGATCCTGATGAAACAGGCAGGGCTTTCTTTAGACGACAGGAAAGTGGCCAAAGCAGCGAGACTTCGGGAGGAAGAAACGGGAGAACCGTCGGCAGCGATCGAATTGCCGGACGGCACCATCATAACCGGTAAGAACCAGGATCTTTTAGGTGCTGCCAGCTCCATGATGCTCAATGCTTTAAAGGTGTTAGCCGGTATTCCGGATGAGATTTATCTTCTGGCAGCAGACGTAATCCGGCCGGTGCAGAATCTCAAGACATCTTACCTGGGCAACCGGAACCCGAGACTGCACACCGATGAAGTGCTGATTGCTCTTTCTGTCAGTGCAGCGGAAGATGAGAATGCCAGAAAGGCACTGCAGTGTCTGCCGTTGCTGCGCAATGCCGATGCACATTGTTCCGTAATGCTGTCTCCTGTGGATCTGGACATTTTCAGACGACTGCATATCAACATGACCTGTGAACCGAAGTATCAGGACAACGGAAGAATGTTTTATCGATAAATCATGAATTGGTGTGGATATTTACCATATTGTCGCAATGATGATATGTCTCGTTCCCTTTAAGGAATGGTATAATCTATTCAGGGAATTCTGTAATGGAGGTGTGAAGAATGCTTGATCTGTTGATCATAGGAAGCGGCCCGGCGGGACTGTCCGCTGCAGTGTACGCGAAGAGAAGCAATATGGATTTCATGGTTGCCGAGAAAGACTTCATGGGTGCCGGTCAGATCATGAACAGCATCCAGGTAGACAACTATCTTGGCTTTTACGGGATCAGCGGCTATGATCTCGGAGACAAGTTCAGACAGCACGCAGAGGCACTGCTCGTGCCATTTTATACAGGAGAGGCTGTTTCCATCGAGAAAACACCTGGTGGATTTAAGACATGTTTTTATGAAGGACAGTGCATTGAATCCAAAACGATTATCTATGCAGCCGGGACGAAACCCAATCGTCTCGACCTTCCGGGAGAGAAGTCCTTTGATGCAAGGGGGATTCATTTTTGCGTAGTCTGTGAGGGGTTCGGCTATCGTGATAAGACGGTTGCTGTCGTCGGAGGCGGAGATACCGCGGTAGACAGCGCAAGATATCTGGCGGATATCGCTGCTAAGGTCTATGTGATCCACTGGCTGGATGAATTTCAGGCGAACAGAGAGTCCGTGCGCAGATTAAAGGAACTTGAAAATGTGGAAATCCTGACAGGAGTGAGTGTGAAAAGTGTCTCCGGCAAAGATCAGCTTGAAGAACTTACCTTATCGGACGGCCGGACACTGAAGGTGGACGGACTTTTTGAAGCGATAGGTGCTACGCCGCAGACGAAACTTCTGGAAGGACTTGTAGATCTGGATGAGCGCGGCTATGTAATCGCCGGAGAAGACGGTGTCACTTCACAGAAAGGTCTCTTTGTCGCCGGGGATATCCGCACGAAACAGCTCAGACAGGTTGTGACAGCTGTTGCCGACGGGGCAAATGCGCAGACATCGGCACTGGATTATCTCAAAGACAGGGATGCGACAGCTGGCTCAGAAGACAAGACCATGCTTGATGAAGAAGAACTCATCTATCTCTGCAAAGAAGTCATGAAACGTCTGGAAGAAGCGATTCGGGAGAAAAAACAGTGAAACCGTTGGAAGAGACAATTTTGCTCTATCAGGGTCCCCGGTCTGATATTGGGAAAGCGTATCATGATTTCTGTAAAAGTCAGAAGATCCGGTTTTGTGATGTGAGGCAGGAACAATATGATATGCCTCTGGGACTGGTCGCTTTCGGGGACGAAGCACAACAGAAAGAATACCTTCGGAAAGAAGAAGGAAAAAAAATCGGCGGGACGATGATGGTGCTCGCCGGTTTTACACGAGAACGCC
This sequence comes from uncultured Lachnospiraceae bacterium, assembly GCA_902782625.1. Lineage (GTDB taxonomy): Bacteria > Bacillota > Clostridia > Lachnospirales > Lachnospiraceae > Anaerobutyricum. The sequence continues at coordinate 2,256 of CACZNZ010000295.1, forward strand.
TCATGCACATCCTGGATGAAATGAAACAGAATGCCCTCCCTTATGTACCGCTAAAGGCGATGCTGACAGAGCACAATGCGGTATGGGATTCTCTGTACCTCTATGAACATCTCATGGAGGAGCACGCTATGATGAAGCAGATGCAGCAACGAGGAATGACAAACAAGGAGGAATAGCATGTTTTCAAATCTATGGAAAAAAACGAGATTACTCATGGCGACAGCCGTCATCGGTATGGCACTGAGTGCATGTTCCGGGGGAACCGGAGAGAGCACTACTCAGGCAGGCCTTAATGTGGCAGAATCTTCTACCGGAGCTTCGGTCAATAAGGATTTTACACAGAATGTCAATGTGAACCGTGCCAGCGACTATGCCAAAAACGAGCTGCCGCTTCCGGTGGAAGGAATCGGCAGAGGGATCAGCACAGATGTCAAGGCAGATAAAAAGTATAAGATTGCCGTGGTGACAAGAAATGCGATCAATCCTTATATGCTCGGTATGTGGGCAGGTGGTGTCCAGGCAGGAAAAGACATGGGCGTTGATGTGGTGACAAAAGCACCCTCCAAAGATAAACAGATCGAAGAAGAGTTGACCATTATCGAATCTCTCATTGAAAATGGCATTGAGGGTCTGGTGATCCATCCGTCTGATTCCAAGGGAATCCAGCCGGTAGTAGATGCGGCAAATGAGAAAGGAATTCCTGTTGTTGCTATCGGAACTGCTCCGGACAGTGGTGCGTTCATGAGAACCGGCGTTGATTATTATGAAACCGGTTACCTGGTAGCAAAAGCGCTGTGTGAAAAGGCCGGAGGAAAAGGAAAAGCAGTGATCCTGGAAGGACCGGCAGGCGTTCAGAATATGGAAGAGAGAAAAGCGGGGATAGAGGCCGCCATTGCAGAGTATCCGGATATGGAGATTGCGGCATCGCAGACAGCCAACAGTAACCGGAAGGAAGGCATGGATGTCATGGAGAATCTCCTAAAGAGAAATGATATCAAGGACGATATTTCCATCGTAGCCTGCTGTAATGATGAGATGGCGATCGGAGCGATTCAGGCACTGAAAGCTGCACAGAAAAAAGACGTTCTGGTAGGTGGTGCAGATGCATCGGCAGATGCATCCAAGGCAATCCAGGACGGAGATTTGTATGTGACATACAATACCGATCCTTACGGTTCGACATATCTGGCGGTCAGCTATCTGGTACAGTATCTGAACAACAAGACTCTGCCGGAAGAATACTTTATTCCATTCCCGTCGGAGAGACATGATCCATTGATCACGAAGGATAATGTAGAGGAATATATCAACCAGTACAGATGGTTTGAATAAAACAGATTTTTCTGACCCCCATGTGCACATTTTTGCATGTGGGGGTTTCTTATGAAGACAGGAGGCATGGCACATGGAGCCAATTCTCAGAGTGGAACATCTTTATAAAAAATTTCCGGGTGTTCAGGCACTTTCTGATGTGAGTTTTGATCTTTACCCCGGAGAAGTACATATTCTTGCCGGTGAGAACGGCGCAGGAAAAAGTACGCTGTCCAAATGCATTCTGGGTGTTTACCAGCCGGAAGAAGGGGAGATGTTCCTGGAGGGAAGACCCGTGCGCTGGAGCGAACCGAAAGATGCACTCGAACATGGCATTGCAGCTGTCTACCAGGAACTTACCATGATTCCATGGCTGAATGCGGCGCAGAATATCTTTTTTGGCAGAGAGCCGACGATAGGAAAGACAGGGATTCTGGATCATAAAAAAATGCAGCATATGGCAAAGAATCTGCTGAAAGATCTGGGGTGCGGCGATATAGATACCACGGTTCCTGTCCGGCAGCTCGGGGTTGCCAGACAGCAGATGATTGAGATTGCCAAGGTACTGTGTCTTCATCCGAAAGTCATTATATTTGATGAACCTACGGCAACCTTATCCGACAGAGAAGTGGAGGCATTTTTTGAAAAAATCCGTATTCTCAAAAAACAGGGCGTGGGGATGATCTACATTTCACACAGAATGCAGGAGTTCGCAAAGATCGGGGACCGTGTAACCGTTCTGCGGGACGGGAAACATATTGCCACGTTACAAGAGAGTTCTGTCAAGGAGGACGAGCTGGTAAAACTGATGGTGGGAAGGGATATTTCCCAGATTTATCAGCGTTCCTTTCACCGGGAAGAGACAGAGGCTCTTCGGGTGGAGAACCTGAGTGATCAAAGCGGCAGGATCCGCGACTGTTCTCTTAAAGTATGCCGGGGGGAAATCGTCGGAATCGCCGGGCTTGTGGGTTCGGGCAGGACAGAACTTTCCAGACTGATCTTCGGAATCGATAAGGTAAAAGAGGGAAGTGTCCTTCTTCATGGGAAGAATGTCACAGGGAAACCACCGCATGTCCTTGTCGAGGAAGGACTCGGCCTTTTGCCGGAAGACAGAAAAGGACTGGGGCTTGCACTGCGTGCCCCTGTCTCCTGGAATATGATAGCCGTCAGCCTTGAAAAAATATATCCGAACCACATTATCAGTCAGAAAAAGAATGATTCTATCGCCAGAGAGTATGTAGAAAAACTGGGGATCTCCACGCCGGAAGTAGATACCAGTGCAGAGAGTCTCTCCGGAGGAAACCAGCAGAAAGTGGTTCTTGCCAAATGGCTGCTTGCCAATACGGATATGATCGTTTTCGATGAACCGACCCGAGGCATTGATGTCGGGGCAAAGATGGAAATATACAGGCTGATGGATGAATTGGCTTCCGAAGGGAAATCCATTCTGATGATCTCTTCAGAACTGCCGGAACTCTTTGGAATGTGTGACCGGATTTATGTGATGATGGAAGGAACGATCAACGGAGAACTTGCCAGAGAAGAGTTTTCGGCAGAAGCAGTGGGGCAGTATATGTTCCGTGGACAGGAAGGAGGCGAGAGATAGATGAAAAGAATCCCGCCGGCATTTTATATGACAGTCCTTCTGATGGTCATCTGCAGCTTTTTTGTGGAAGACTATTTTAGTGTAGAGAATTTTTCCATGATTTTAAGACAGGCGGCACCGCTTCTTGCTGTTGCCTGCGGTCAGACACTGATTGTCCTGATGCAGGGAACAGATCTGTCTTTGGGATCTATTGTCAGTGTGGTATGTGTACTCTGGATCTGGCTGTTGAATCAGGGAATTCCCCTCTGGCTGGCAGTGCTGGCAGTGCTTGCTGCTTCTGCACTGTGCGGAACGATGAACGGTGTGATTGCAGCAAAAGGGTTTCTTCCTGTGTTTATCGTTACTTTGGGAACGCAGAACATTTTCAAATCGTTTGCCCTTTTGCTGAGCGGCAACCAGACGATATATTACAGACATCCAATCTTTCGGTTTATCGCCAAAGGAACGTTCCTTGGACTGACGTGGTCCACCTGGGTCTCTTTTTTGTGTTTCGGCATTACATTGTTTCTTTTAAGAAATACACGTTTTGGGATGAGGATCAAAGGGCTTGGAGGTAATCCGGAAAGCCTTTCTCTTTCGGGGGCAAGTATCAGCCTCAATCAGATTCTTGCTTTTACCTATGCCGGGTTCATGGCGGGGATCGGAGGGTTGCTGCTTTGCTGTCGTATCGAGTCGGGTAATCCCAATGCTGGCAGCGGTATGGAGTTTAATGCCATTGCTGCGGTTTTGCTTGGAGGCACTTCCATGCGGGAAGGAAAGGGAGGCGTCGGTGGGACAATCATGGGAATCCTTTTGATCCAGGTGCTAAAAACCGGGCTGACGCAAATAGGTATTTCCTCGATTTATCAGAATGCGATCATTGGCACAGTAGTTCTTGCAGCAATTATTCTGGATGCGGTTTTCCGAAATCGGACGGAGGTGGCCTGAAATGATTGAGAAACTGAGATCATCGAGATATTTTTATGCAGGAGCCAGCCTGATTCTGCTGATGCTTGTGTCCGGTGTGCTCAATCACTCCTTCTTGACAGTCGGAAATATGATCACAATCCTTCGGCAGTCCAGTATCCTGCTTATGCTTGGCATGGGGCTGACAGCGGTAGTTCTGACGGGGAATATCGATCTTTCTGTGGGAGCCATTGCAGCGCTGACAGGGTGTGTCAGTGCCAAAATGATGACACAGGGATGGGGAATCATTCCTGCTGTACTCGTGG
>CACZNZ010000296.1 GCA_902782625.1 uncultured Lachnospiraceae bacterium
ACCGTGGATGGATATCCTCGGGGCAAGCTGTTCGCTAAGCCACCGGACAGATCGGGAAATAAAATCTGAAGTGGTTGCATTCGTCTTCAGAATCGGAATCTCATGTTTTTCTGCAACATTGAGCATTCTGTCACAGGGTTCAAGTCCTCTGCAGAATACGACACACGGCATGTGGAAGCTGAATAATTTCTCGTAGATCGGCAGAATTTCCTCATCAGATTTGGAATGCAGAAAAGAGCTTTCCACATTACCGATCAGCTGCACGCGCTCTGCATTAAAATGATCGAAAAATCCGACCAGCTGCAGGGCAATTCTGTTCACGGACGAAGTCGAGATCGAGATATCACTGATATCGATATCCGGCAACACATTTACAAGTTCCATTTTGTCAATGAAATCCTGTAGCTTTACCTTGTACATATGCATCTCCTTCTTTTTTTGCTTAAATTGTCACATATCATTATCGGAATTACTCCGGAAAAAACGATAGATTTCTTCTGCCACGACAGACGTTATACCCGGAACTTCCATCAGTTCCTCTCTGGAAGCTTCTTTTATTTTTGCGATATCCTTAAAATAACGCATCAGGTTCTTCCTTCTTGCGGGTCCGATGCCCTTAATGTCATCTAACACCGAATGCACCTGTTCTTTCCCCCGGAGGTTTTTGTGATAGGTGATGGCAAACCGGTGGGCTTCATCCTGCAGTCGCGTGATCATACGGAATGCCTCGGAATTCCTTGGGAATTCTACCAGCTCATTTTGATAATACAGTCCTCTGGTCCTGTGATCATCATCCTTAACCATGCCACATACGGGGATGGACAGTCCCAGTTCGGAAAGCACTTCGAGTGCGACATTGACCTGTCCTTTACCGCCGTCCATCATGAGGATATCCGGAAACTTTGTAAAGCTGCCAAGTTCCTGGTCGAGTCCCTCCTGTTCCCGTTCTTTTCTCTCCTGAATTCCATGAGAGAATCTACGGGAAAGAACTTCATGCATACTGGCATAATCATCCGGTCCTTTTACGCTGCGAATCCGAAAACGTCTGTAGTCACTGCGCTTCGCCTTACCATTCTCAAATACAACCATGGAAGCCACATTTTCGTACCCGCTGGTATTGGATATATCAAATGCTTCCATCCGTTTCAGGCCCGGGATTCCCAACAGATTTTCCAGTTCATGGACAGCACCGATGGTTCTCTTCTCCTGTCTCTTGAGTTTTTCAGCATCCTTAGCCAATACATTTTCCGCGTTTTCCTGCACCAGTTCCATCATTCGTTTCTGCTTTCCCCGCTTTGGCACAAAGACCGATACTTTGCCACCTCTGCGTTCCGAGAGCCAGGAAGTCAGGATTTCCTGATCCTGGATCGCGACCGGCAGATATATGTCTCTTGGGATAAACGGTGTCCCTACATAGAACTGTTTGACGAAATCCGTCAGAATTTCATCATCTGTACTTTCTACAACCGCAGAAATCGGAAAGTGATCTCTTCCCAAAAGTTTTCCTTCGCGAATAAAAAAGATAGAGACGATAGCCTCTGCATCCTTGCGTGCCAGTGCGATATAATCCCTGTCTTCTCTGTCGAGCTGATTCATCTTCTGCTTCTCACCGATCCGACTGACACTTGCCATAAGATCACGATATTCCATGGCTCTCTCAAAGTCAAGTGCATCAGATGCTTTTTGCATTTTCTCCTGCAGCTCATCTAAGACCTGACTGACATCTCCCTGAAGAAAATGAAGTGCTTTTTCCACATTTTTTTGATAGTCCTCCTGAGATACATTCCCCTGGCAGGGTGCATCACACTGTCCCATCTGATGATAGAGACAGGGACGCTCTTTTCCGATATCGGCAGGAAGACGTTTATTGCAGCTGCGGATGCGATAGATCTTCCGCATCAGCTCAATGGTATCTTTCACAGCGCCTGCACTGGTGTACGGGCCGAAATATTTGGCCTTGTCCCTGCGGATCCTCCTTGCAAACAGAATCCTCGGATAGGGTTCCTGCACAGTTACCTTGATATAAGGATACCCTTTGTCATCCTTCAGCATGGTGTTATATCGCGGCCTGTGTTCCTTGATCAGGTTGCACTCCAGCACCAGTGCTTCCATCTCCGAATCTGTTATGATATATTCAAAATATTCGATATGGGATACCATGTGTTCGATTTTAATACTTCTATTGTATCCCTGTTGAAAATACTGTCTGACCCGGTTGCGAAGCACCCGGGCTTTACCGACATAGATGATCTCGTCATGCTTATCGTGCATCAGATATACACCGGGTTTTGCAGGCAGTTTTTTCAACTCCTCCTGTATATCAAACATAGCTGTCCTTCCACACGGAAAAAAGGGAATCCGCCCGTCATTGACATAGGCAAATTCCCATTATTCTTATTCCTCTTCATCTCCTGCATCGCCGGTCACATTATCACTGATCACGTCTGCAGTTTCCTGCAAAACTTCTGCAGGGTGTTCCTCGGAAGAATCCTCAGACATGGTCTCTTCTTTATGAAAACTGCGATAAATCTCCATAAATTCCTTCCCGGTGATGGTTTCTTTCTCCAGCAGGAATTCAGCGATTGCATGCATTTCCTCCTGATGCGTTTCAATGATCTCTTTCGCTTTCAGATAAGCGTCTTTGAGCATCTTCTTAACCTCTGCATCTATCAGGGCTTCTGTTGCATCAGAACATGTGGATACCGGTCTTCCGTCAAGATATCTGCTCTCGATGGACTCAAGGCTCATCAGTCCGAAAGCCTCCGACATACCGTACTGTGTCACCATAGATCTGGCAATCTTCGTCGCTCTTTCTATATCATTAGACGCACCGGTAGTAATGGTATGGAAGATCACTTCCTCCGCTGCACGGCCGCCGAAAAGAGTCACGAGTTCATTCAGCATCTGCTCTTTGTTCATCAGGTATTTTTCTTCTTCCGGAACCTGCATGGTATAGCCTAAAGCGCCCATCGTTCTCGGGACGATCGTGATTTTCTGTACCGGTTCTGTGTTTTTCTGTACCGCGATTGCAAGTGCATGGCCCACTTCATGATAAGCCACAATCTTCTTCTCCTCGTCACCGAGGATCCGGTCTTTCTTTTCTTTACCGGCGATGACTACCTCCACCGCTTCAAAAAGATCCTGTTGAGAGGCTGCTTTTCTTCCGCTTTTCACAGCGGCAAGCGCCGCCTCATTGATC